>OMSV01000170.1 GCA_900290385.1 Syntrophobacter sp. SbD2
ACGAGCGCTATATAACCTTTTTGAACGGCCGCCACAAAAACGAGGAATTTCCCCGCAAACCCTATTGTCGGGGGAATGCCTGCGAGGCTGAAAAGCGACACCATAAGGGCCAGGGCCAGGATCGGGGAGCGCCGGTGAAGCCCTGCCAGTTCTTTTATCTGTAGGTTGCGGCCGTCGGAAGCAACTTCCACAATCACCATAAAAGCGGTGAATTCCATCACCAAAAGAGCAACCGCATAGAATATGGCGCCTGAATATCCAGCCGGACTTAACACCAGTATACCAATCAGCACATAGCCCGAATGCGCTATTGTCGAGAACGCGAGCAGCCTCTTGAGGTCTTTTTGCACGATGGCCGCAAGGTTTCCCAGGGTCATCGAGACAACGGACATCACCACCAGTATGTGAACGAGGTAAGCGCTGCCCTGCCCGGCAAAGGCCATCACCCGCAGAATAACCGCGATACCGGCGACCTTGGAGGCCGTAGCTATGTAGGCTGTGACCTGGTTCGCAGCCCCCTGGTAGGTATCGGGCGCCCAGAAATGAAAAGGAAATACCGCCAGTTTGAAAAAAAACCCACCAAGGGTGAACAGCAAACCGATTACCACGCCCGGCCGGTTGATTATCCCCGGCAGCACCCTGGCCATATCCGTAAGGTAGGTTGTACCGGAGGTGGAATATAGAAGCGCCATTCCGAAAAGCATCACAGCCGAGGCGAAGGTGCCCACGAGGAAATATTTTATTCCGGCTTCCAGCCCGAAACTCCGGTTTTTCCTCAGAGCGACCAAAATGTAGAGCGAGTAGCTGGAGACCTCGAGCGATACGTAAATAGAGAGCAAATGATCGGCGCTGACCAGCAGCATCAGCGCCAGTGTGCAGGTAAACAGCAGGAAATAGAACTCGTGATGGCGGTCTTCGCTGATATCGGTAATGTCGCCGCATATGCAGATAATCAGAAAAAGCCCGAGCGCGATCACCGTCTTGAAGACCTGCGAGAAAATGTCCACCCTGTACGCCCTTATGAAGAGATGGCCATCCAGGCCCACCGAAACCAGGCAAACCAATATTCCCACAGAGGCGATCGAAAGGGCTGCCAGATGCACGCGGCGAGCAGCCGCAGCCGGATTCGGCAATCCCCCTGCCCTACCAGCAGCCTCCAGCGGCGCATTTCGGGGCCTGGAGCCGTCTCCGATAAATGTCCAAAGCAGGAAAAACAAGCCTGCGGCAAAGTAGAATATTTCAGGGCCGGCATTTATCCAGTTCATCTTGCCAATCCACTCATGAAAGGAACCGATGCGGTCCGGATGACGTCGAAAAGAAAAGAGGGGTAAAGCCCCAGGATCAAAAGGACCGCCGCAAGTATTATCCGGGGAATCCCCAGAGACAGGGACATATCAGGCAATTTAGCGTAACGCTCTTGTCCAGGGCCGTAAAAGGTCCTTTGCACGACGCGCAGCATGAAAAGAGCGGTAACAACGAGCGCCAGCACGGCAATTACGCCAAGCACAGGATAAGTCCTGAAAGCCGCCACAAAGACCACAAATTCACCCCAGAAATTCGCCAATCCGGGAACGCCCATACCCGCGAAGGCCGCTATTATGAAAAACGCCGACGCCACCGGCATGCTCCGGCTGAGGCCGCCAAGTTCCGGGATAAGCTTCGTATGGGTCCGATCGTAGATATAGCCGACGGAAGAAAAAAGCAGGGCGGTCATAACGCCATGAGCAAACATCTGGAACACCGCGCCGTTTAGACCTTCGGCCGTGACCGTCGACAGACCGAGGCCGACTACCCCCATGTGAGACACGCTGGAGTATCCGATCACGTACTTCAGATCGGTTTGCCTCAAACCGACAAGCGCCCCGTAGATTATCCCCGTAGCGGCAAGCACGGCCATGAGCTTTGCCCAGTAAATCCACCCCAGGGGGCAGAGCATAATGGCCACCCGAAGCACCCCGAAAGCCCCGATTTTCATCAGAACGCCCGCGTGCACCATGCTTACTCCAGTTGGAGCAGCCACATGTCCGACCGGTGACCAGGTATGCAAAGGCCAAACGCCCGCCAGTATCCCGAACCCCAAAAACAGCAGCAGAAACGCGAATTTCTGCGCTTCCGGACTGAAGAGTCCCGGCTGCATCAGCGAAACGAAGGAAAACGTGTTGAGGCCGGACTTTGCCCATAGAAAAATGATGGCAGGCAGAATCAGGGCGCTCCCCGCCAGAAGATACAGTGTCAGCTTCATGGCCCCGTATTCCTTTCGGGTCGTGCCCCAGACCGCTATCAGCAGATACATGGGAAAAAGAGAGATGTCATACCAGACGAATATGAAGAACAGGTCCATGCTCATGAAGAGCCCGAACACCCCGGTTACCAGCAGGAAGTACAGGGCAAAGTACTCTTTAACCCTCGTCTCCAGTTCCCACATCGTGAGCACGCCAGTAAAGAAGACAATGCCCGTGAGCAGCAGATTGGGCAGGCTGAATCCGTCAACTGCATTGACATAGTTGATGCCAAGAGACGGAATCCACTGAACGTTTTCCGCGAATTGGAGACCGCCCAGGCCCTTGTCATAGGCAAAAAAAACGTACAGGGTCAAAAGGAGCGCAATCCCGGAGAAAAAAGCGCTCACCTGCTTCAGCAGGAGCTTTCGTTCCTGCGGGATCAGCATAATTGCCAGCATGCCTGCGACGCAGCTAAGGAGAATGGCGGAAAGGAAAGGGAATTTGGCGGCCGCGATGTGCATCTGCGAATATCCTCAGAATACCGGGAAAAAAAAGTAAATCGAAAGCAACACCATGACCGCGAATATTACCAACAGTCTGTACTGAATCATTCCCGACTGCAAAAAGGCGACTATCCGACCACCCTCGATCGTTCCTTCACCGAGTTCATCGATACTTCGGTCAATGACCTTGTTGTCATTCTGATAGCAGAGGTAAGATATGCCCTTGTCAACGACCACGTTCACGAGCAGCCTGTAAAAATGATCGATGTACCATCGCTCGGCGAACAATCTGTAAAGAGGCGGGACCCTCTCTACAAAACCGATTTGCTTTGCGCCGCGCCGGCCGAATTCCACCCACGCCAGGACCGCGCCGGCGACCGCAAGACCCGGCGCCGCCACATGAAACCATTCGAAAGGTCCCCCTTCGGCCGCGCCGCCGGCCGTGATCCCGACTTGGAGAAAATCTTTCAGTGGATTTCGCAAAAAACCCAACATGACCGTAATAGCCGTCAAAACAATCAGCGGCCATGCCATGGACAGATGTCGGATTTCAGAATTCGGATGTCGCTCATCCGTCTTCCGCCCGCCGCCGGAGGCAGCGGGCAACCCGGCTGGCGGTCCCACCGCCCGTGGCAGCACCAGGATGAAAATCAAGCGGAACGAATAATAGGCCGTAAGAAAAACCCCTACCAGGCCAGCCGCCAGCCACGCGGGGTTGGGTAATGAGGCAAGCGATCCCATGACGGCCTCCTTGCTGTAGTACCCGGACAGAGGCCAAAAACCGGAAAGCGCCGCCGCCGCCAGAATTATCGTAACGGTTGGGACTATCATCCTCCTGGCCCCGAGACGGCCGAGTTCATAGACGTCGTTAGTGCCGTACCGGTGAATGAAAACCCCCGAGCAAAGAAAGAGCAGCGACTTGAACCCGGCGTGCGCCGTGAGATGAAAGACCCCCGCAAAATAGCCTCCAGCGCCGAGCGCCATTATCATAAACCCAAGCTGGCTGATGGTGGAAAAGGCCCATACTTTCTTTATGTCCCGGCTGACGATGGCCATAGTTGCGGCAAGAAACATGCTGATAGTGCCGATTGCGAGAAAGACCTCCATCGCCGCCGGCGACATGCTGAAAAAGGGAAAAAGCCGTGCGAACAGATACACTCCGGCCGCAACCATCGTCGCGGAATGCAACAGCGCGCTCACGGGAGTGGGGCCTTCCATTGCGTCGGGCAGCCAGGTAAGCAACGGAAACTGCGCGCTCTTGCCAACTATTCCGCCAAAGATCAGCAGGGCCGAGAGGGTAAGGACCGTGGGCGGGAAGGCCGCCGATACGGCCGGGCCGTTGAGGTCCGGAATGCTTAGATTGCCCGTGTGTAAAAAGACGAGCAGAAACCCGATAAAGAAGGCCGCATCACCCGCGCGGGTCATTACGAACGCCTTCTTGCCTGCCTGGGTGGCGCTGAACTTCTCGTACCAGAAGCCAATGAGCAGATAGGACGAAAGCCCGACCAATTCCCAGAAGATATAAAGCTGCAGTAAGGTCGGCGACAGGGTCAGGTTCATCATGGCCCAGGCGAAAAGCGACATGAACGCGTAATAGCGTGAAAAGCCGGGATCGCCAGCCATGTACCCCAGAGAATAGACCTGCACCAGAAAGCAGATCGAAGACACGACCACTATCATCAGGAGGTTGAGCTGATCGAGCAAAAAGCCAAATGGAATATCCAAACCGCTCGAAGCCAGCAGCCTCACCGAATACTGAACCGGTCCCGTCATTTTAAAATTCAGCCCCAGCAGCACAAGAGAACATACCAGGGAGACCGCAATCGACCCGATCGACAGCCCTGCGGAAAGCCGGGGCTGCCTCCGCGTGAAGACAAATGTCACTAGGAAGGCTACAAGCGGCGGCATCGTCGCCGGAATCAGCAATAGGACTGAGGACTGAGGACTGAGGACTGAGTGGAAAAACATCTAAGTTTTTGCTCCTGCCTTACCGCTTCTCGCTCATTACCTCAGAAGGTTAAAGTTGCTCGGATCGAATGAACCTGTCCGCCTGAAGGCGTAGACGATTATCGCCAGGCCCACGGAAACCTCGGTCGCGGCTACCGCCAGGATGAAGAGCACGAATGTCTGGCCATCGAGGTTGTTCCAGCGCAACGCAGCCCCAACAAAAACAATGGACGCCGCGTTCAGCATAATCTCGATTCCAAGCACTATCATGATCAGGTTCCGCCGGACCACGGCGCAAAACACCCCCAGTGCGAATATAATCCCGGCAACCAATAGAACATGACCAAAGGGCACGATCATATTTCTTCCTCAGCGGCGGCGGATGCCGCCTCGGGTGGCGTCGAGACCGAATCCGCACGCCCGCCCTCGCAGCGAGCGCCTTTGCCGATCCCGAGACACAGCGCCCCGATCAGTGCGAGCAGAAGCAAGATCGAGATGACCTCTATTGAAAACCAGTGATGCTCGAAAACATAAAGAGCGAATTGTCCCGGTGTGGCGGTCAGCATGCGTAAAGAGACCTCCATACCCGGTGTTTCAACTATCATCACTACTGCGGCAGCCAGATAGATCAGTCCAAAAACGGCCGCCGGGAGCCACTGGCTCAAGGGAAACATGACCTCTTCGGGCGACTCTACCTTGATCATCATGACCACGAACAGGAACAGCACCATTATCGCGCCCGCGTAGATGATAATCTCCAGAGCAGCCAGGAGAGGCGCCCCGAAAAGGTAGAAAAGCATGGCGGTCCCAAAATACGAGACTATCAGGTAAACCACCGCGTGCACCATGTTTCGCCGGGTGATCGCGATAGCAGTGGCCCCGATGACCACCGCCGATATCAAATAAAAGAAAAATCCATAAAGCGTCATGATGAACCCGCGCATACGGAGATCGGAGGACGGAGGAGGGAGGACGGAGAACAGGGAACGGATTTTCGCCTTCTGTCTTCCGTCATCTGTCTTCCGACTTCCGTCATCTGTCCTCCGCCATCCATTAAGGCATATTGCTTTTTATATCTACCGGCTTTTGCTCTCCGGCGTGTTCGCCCTTATCGCCATAGTTGGTGGCTACACCGGCGTACCTGTAGAAGTTATATTCCTTGTCCTTTCCCTGATGATCGACCAGGAGGTCCTCCTTTTCGTACACAAAAGCCAGAATGTCTTTTTTCGAGAATTCGTAATCGGTAGTGAGCTGAATTGCGGAGGTCGGGCAGGCTTCTTCGCAGAACCCGCAGAGAATGCATCGGGCAAAGTTAATTCGAAACCACGCCGCGTAGCGCCGGCCATCGGGCCTTTCCGCGCCCTCCATAGAAATGCAGTTTACGGGGCATACCGCCGAACACAAATAGCAGGAGACACAGCGCTCCCCGCCATCAGGGTCCAGCGTCAGGATTATTCTTCCACGCGCCCTTACGGGCAGCGGCCGCTTGTATTCAGGATACTGCTCGGTTATCGGTTTTCGAAATAGATGAATAAACGTTGTCGCTAAACCCGAAAACAACGCTGCTGTAGCTTCCCAGGCCTCGCAAGTTTTTAGTTTTGACCTCTTGGTTTTGAGTTTTTCCACTGACAACCTCATGAGCTGGATATGGGCTTTGAGTTTCTGACTTAACAATCCCCTAAGTTTTGACTTTTGAATTTTTCAAACCATAAACTCGAAACTAAAAACTAAAAACTGCTCCAACCGCGCCCGTAACCAGGATATTTATAAGGGCCAGTGGGATCAGGACCTTCCATCCCAGGACCATGAGCTGATCGTACCTGAGCCGTGGAAGCGTTCCCCGCACCCAGATCATGAATAAGGAGACCAGAAATATTTTTATAAAAAGCCAGACGAACGGAGGCAAAAACGGCCCGCGCCAGCCGCCCAGGAACAGGACTGCGAGAATGCCTCCGAAAACAATCATGTTAACGTATTCGCCAAGGAAAAAGAGGCCGAAGCGCATGCCGCTGTATTCGGTGTGGTATCCCGCAACCAGTTCGCTTTCGGCCTCCGGCAGATCGAATGGAGTTCTCTTGCTCTCCGCCATCGCGCTTATGACGAAAATGAGGAAAGCCACCGGTTGGAACAGGATAAACGGATATCTTTGCTGGGACTGGACTATATCCACCATGCTGAATGAGTGCGCCATCATCACTACGGGGATCAGCGAAAGCCCCAGCGGAAGCTCGTAGCTGATCATCTGGGCCGCACCCCGTATGCCCCCGAGAAGCCCGTACTTCGAGTTCGATGCCCAGCCGCCCAGCGCCACTCCATAGACACCAAGAGACGACATGGCGAAAACGAAAAGAAGGCCTATGTTCAAGTCGGTCACAACGAGCGGGATTCTAC
>OMSV01000171.1:0-9192 GCA_900290385.1 Syntrophobacter sp. SbD2
TCGGATCGGCCCGGCCATTTTGAAATGGGGACATGCGGCCGATCCGTCTTCATCATGGGAACATCCCTGCCATTTCTTCGACGGAACGCCGGAGAGCGTTCGCTGGATTTTTGCTCTCGACGTTTTGAACCACTGCTTCTGGCCCGATCCGGGCGAGCCTGTCTGGACTGCCATCTACAATGGTGAGCCTTACTCGGGATACTGGGGTCTTGCCGCCAGTCTGAAGCGGGCCATGGAGCAGGGTTTCCCCATAACCGATCCTCATTTTCTGTCGGGTATCAGCGCAGGCGACCTGGCCTACATCTTTTCCGGCCCCGGCACGACGCCAATGTTTGAAGAGCGACTGAAAAACCTCCGGGAGGCTGGCTCGATAATTTTGTCGGAACTAGGGGGCGATATCATGTCCCTGTTCGATGCAGCATCAGGTTTGAGCGCCGTGCGGCTGGTCAGAGTGATTGTCTCTCTTTTTCCGAGCTTCCGGGATGAAGCCCTTTACAGAGCTGAAAAAGTATATTTCTGGAAAAGAGCCCAGATTTTCGCCTTTGACGTTTTCACCGCGTTCGCCGGAAACAAATGGGGGAACTTCAACGACATCGGGCGGCTTACCGCATTTGCCGACTACAAGCTTCCACAAGTGCTCCGAGAGCTTGGAATTATTTCATATCATCGAGGACTTGCGGCCAGGATTGACGCAATGGAACCTCTCCTGCACGGTTCCGAAGAGGAGGTCGAGATTCGGGCAATGACCTTATGGGCCGTCGAGGAACTGAAGAATGGTTTCCAGGAGCACGGGCAAAAGCTTACGAGCACCCTGGTCGATAACTGGCTCTGGCGGTTGGGCCAGCTCGATGCATTTCGCAAACGCCCGTTCCACCGCTGCCGGACTATTTTTTACTAAAAGGCCTTCAAGGCAAGTTTGACAAATGAAAGGCCACCCGCCGCCGGCCCACCGCGACTGAAAGACGCAGTCCAATGTGGGCCGGCGCGGGTTGTGCCGCGTAGCGCACTAATGTGCGCGTAGCGGCTTTTTATAGGTTTCTTTGGGTTTGTTACTTTATTTATAGTCTATCTCAGCAGGTTAAACAAAAACGGTTCCGTCTGAAAACCGTCTAACCAGCATCCAAGAACCGGGGGTTCTTCATACAGATATGATCGTGCGTTCAATTGCCGCCGGTTCCTTACAATTTTGGCAAGATTCGACAGGACGTAAGAGCGGATACTTGTCTAACCCTTGCCCGGAATAGACAGAAAAAGCGCTCATTTTTACTTCATATCATCGTTGAGTCGAAGGGCGACCTTATCCTCCAATTCAGCAAGAATCGCCCTCATCGCTTCGCTGGTTTTAATCGGGCCTGAATTGTTCCAGCCTCTAAACATAGCCTCCTTTTCCTTCTCCCTGAACTGATCGACGCTTGAAGCGAACAATTGCCATATGATGAGTTTTTGCAGGATGTGACGCTCCGGAGCGGTAAGGTCCGTGTCCGTATCGAAAGATTTTCCATCCCTTGTCGTAATTATCATAACAACCGTCCTCAGATGAGCTGAGGAATTGAGGAACTTAATCCCTGAATTGGAGCTTTTTCAATCCTGCCAATCCTGTCAAAATCTCTGTATCTCTGAGGTGCACGATATTATGTGCGAAGTGTCAGACGGAAAACTCCATCGTTAGATCGATGGCCCTTGCTGAGTGGGTAAGAGCGCCGCAGCTCACGAAATCGACCCCGGTTTCGGCAATGGCACGCACTGTTTCGAGCCTGACGCCCCCGGAGGCCTCCAGAACGACGCGGCCTTTGCCTATCACTACGGCCTCCCTCAGCATATCCAGCGTAAAATTGTCGAGAAGCACTATGTCGGCCCCGGCGGCGACGGCCTCGTGGACTTGTCGGATGCTTTCCACTTCGATTTCGATGCGCAGGGTATGGGGAGCGCTTTCGCGCGCGCGGCAGACCGCTTCCTTTATGCTTCCCGCTACCGCAATATGATTGTCCTTGATCAGAATGCCGTCAGCCAGACCGAAGCGGTGATTCCTGCCGCCTCCGTGCCGTACGGCTTCCTTTTCCAGGATTCGCCACAAGGGGGTTGTTTTACGTGTATCGAGCAGTTGGCATCCGGTCCCCGCGACGGCCTGCGACATTTTGCGTGTCAAAGTGGCGATCCCGCTCAGCCGCTGTGCGAAATTGAGGGCCGTCCGCTCGCCTGTCAAAAGGGCCCGCGCCCTTCCCTCTATCCTGAATACGGCAACATCAGGCTCGATCTGGTCCCCATCGGCGAATAGGCATTTTATCCTGATTTCAGTGTCGAGAAGTTCGAAAATCCTTCGAAATGGCCTGGAGCCGGACAAAATGAAGGGTTCGCGTCCAAAGACAACGGCGCTTGCTTCCAGACCGGGAGGGATAATTGAGAGCGTCGTTGCATCCCCGCTCCCGATGTCTTCGAGAAGAGCGAGCCGGAACAGTTCATCCGTAACCATCGTTGCCGTCATTGCGGCTGGCTTTCCCGCAGTCCGTTCATGATTTCGAGTCTGCGGTTCAATTTTTCCATCTTCTCGGCGAGCCGCGCGTTCTTCTCGCGTTCCTTTTCGATGACCTCAGCGGGGGCTTTCTGGAGAAAATCATCGTTTGACAGCTTCCTGTGGGTCAGACCGAACTCTTTCTCCAGTTTGGAAAGCTCCTTTTGGAGCCGGTTCGATTCGCTCTCGAAATCCAGAATGTCCTTGAGCACTACGAAAACTTCCATGTTCCCGACCAGCGCCCCTGCGGCGTACCTGGGCTTACTCATCTCGCCTGTCCGGGCGGCAGTAAGCCTGGAGACCTTTGCCAGACCGGCAATGGTGCGCTCGTGCTCTATAAGAAGATCGAGTTCCGAGCCCTGCTCGCAAAGGCACACCACCTCCACCTTGAGCGCCGGAGAGACGTTCATCTCGCCGCGGATATTGCGAATTGCGACTATGACCGCCATAAGCGTTTCCATCTGCTCTTCGGCTTCGGGGTCGATCCTGTGGGCCTGGGCCTCCGGGAAGGCCTCTTTCATGATGCTCACACCGGATGTGTGAGGCAATTTGTGCCATATTTCTTCGGTTATGAACGGCATCACGGGATGCAGAAGCACCAGGACTTTTTCGAGGACCGTGGCGGCAACAGACCTTGCCTGTGCGCCAGCCTCCCCGTCCTCGCCGTAGAAATCGGGCTTGACGATTTCCAGGTACCAGTCGCAGTACTCGTGCCACAGGAACTGATAGAGTACCTGAGCGTACTGATTGAAATAATAGGAGTCCAAAGACTCAGAGGCTTCTGCGGCAACCCTTTGAAGGCGGCTCAGAATCCAGCGATTGGCAAGCGCTGGCGGCTTTTCCGGCATTTCGACCTGCCCCTTGAACTCTTCGAGGTTCATCAGAACAAGCCGCGCGGCGTTCCATATCTTGTTTACAAAATGCTTGTATCCCTCGACGCGCTCCTCTGAAAGCTTGACATCCCTCCCCTGGACCGCGAATGCCGTAAGGGCGAACCGCAGGGCGTCCGTCCCGTATTTGTCCATCATGAGAAGGGGGTCGATAACGTTTCCCCTGGATTTGCTCATTTTATGCCCCTCGGCATCCCGAACAAGGGCATGCACATAGACTTCACGGAATGGGACTTCACCCATGAACTCGAGTCCCATCATCATCATTCGGGCCACCCAGAAAAACAGAATGTCGAATGCCGTAACCAGAACGGAAGTGGGGTAGAATTTTTCAAGCTCCAACGTATTTTGCGGCCATCCTAAGGTCGAAAAAGGCCACAGCCCGGAGCTGAACCATGTATCCAGAACGTCGGGATCCTGTTCAACGGGGGCGCCGGGGCAATTTGGGCATTCCAGGGGAGCTTCCATGGAGACGATAACATCACCGCAGTTCTGACAATACCACGCCGGGATTCGGTGTCCCCACCAAATCTGGCGGCTTATGCACCAGTCCTCGAGGTTTTCGAGCCAGTTGAAGTAATCTTTTTCCCATTTGGGCGGGACGATTTTGGTTTTACTCTGTTTGACCGCGTTGACGGCAGCTTCGGCAATAGGTTTAGTCGCAACGAACCACTGAAGCGAAAGCATCGGCTCAACCACATTATGGCATCGGTAGCAGTGCCCGACCCGGTGAGCGTAGGCTTCAGTTTTTACAAGATGGCCGGCTTCTTCAAGGTCTTTTAGAATTAGTCTGCGGCAGGCAAACCGGTCCATCCCGACGTAGCGGCCTGTCTGTTCGGTCATGGTCCCGCGATCGTCTATGACCTGCACCAGCTGGAGGCCGTGCTTTACGGACAGCTCGAAATCGTTGAAATCGTGCGCTGGAGTGACCTTGAGAGCCCCTGTGCCGAACTCGCGCTCGACATAGGAATCTCCGATTACCGGGATGTTGCGGCCCACTATCGGCAAGACCACCTTTTGTCCGATAAGGGCCTTGTATCTGTGGTCCTGCGGGTTTACGGCGACAGCCGTATCGCCCAGCATCGTTTCCGGCCTGGTGGTGGCCACTACCAATGCCCCCTTTCCGCTCACCAGGGGATAACGAATGTAGTAGAGAGAGCCGCCCAGTTCCTCCCCCTCGACTTCGATATTGGCCAGAGCGGTCATGCAGCGCGGGCACCAGTTGATCATGCGTTTGCCGCGATAGATAAGGCCCTTATTATATAGCGATACGAAAACCTGGCGCACAGCCCGAGAAGGGCCCTCGTCCATGGTAAACCGCTCGCGTGACCAGTCGCAGGATGCCCCGAGCCGCTTCAACTGATTTATTATAATTCCGCCGTAATTTGCCCTCCATTCCCATACGCGCTGCACAAAGGCTTCACGGCCAATCGAGTGCCTTGTGAGACCTTCAGCCCCAAGTTTCCTCTCGACCACATTCTGAGTGGCGATTCCGGCGTGATCGGTCCCCGGCACCCACAGCACCTCGAAGCCTTTGAGCCTTTTATACCGGCAGAGGATGTCCTGGAGAGTGTTATTGAGAGCATGCCCCATGTGGAGCTGGCCCGTTACGTTCGGAGGAGGGATGACTATGGAATAAGGCGGTTTACGACTGGTCTCGTCTGCGCGGAAAAAATTTCTTTCCTCCCAATACCTGTACCAATGCGCTTCGACTTCGGTAAATTCATATCCTTTAGGCAGAGCGCCCTGGCTCATAAAATTGATTCCCCTGCTAAAGCTCTTTCTTAAGCTTCTGCACTTCCTCATTAATTATCGACCTGACCAGGTCAGGCAAACTTGATTCCACGATGGCCTGGATATGTTGCTGCAAACGGGACTCGAGTCGGCCTATAAGCTCTTCAGCCACTTGTGAAAGGTCGGGAGCAGGCGCAATGGGAACACTCACGGGAGCGGCCGCTTTCGATGCTGCCGGCTTGAATGATTCATCTCCATTTGCAGTCTTATCCATGAACTCGTCCAGAAACGATTCCTTGTCTTCGAAAACCTGTGGTTCGGCTCTCTCCTTGGCTTTTTTTCCGGGCCGTCTGGATGGAACGGGCTCGAAAAGCTTCTCATCCTCTTCGGCTTCATCGCCAAATGCTTCGAGCAGGTCTTGCCCGCTGGAACTTTGCCTTTGAGCCTGTTCGTTCATGAAAGGCCGCGCGGTCTTTTGCGCGAGATTTTCCGGTTCAAGTTCGAGGTCCGGATCCAACTTAAAGAGATCAACGTCCAGGTCCTCATCTTCGTCTATGAATCCTGACGGCATCTCGATGATGTCATCGAGATCGATTATATCATCGTCCGGACCCTCACGCGCCATATCGAGGTCTTTCATCGGATTAGGTTACCTTTCATAGGGACTTGATCGTTTCTGTCTTTTCATCATCGCCTCATAGCCTCTCAACCAGGCATTCCCGCCCGTTGGAATGGGAAAACATCTAAGGCCCAGGAGCAAACTAACCGATACCACGCATGAAATTGCCCTGTCAAGGTTTAGCGTGTCTGCGCGGATACCGGATACGGCCGCAAAGTTACCCCATGATCTCGACAGCCAGCCCGCCGGCGAGGCTGTAACCCGCGTCCGGGAAGACAAAGGGGCAACGGGTCGGCATCCCCTTTATAACTGCTGGATTTAGCTTTGTATTACCGTATCAAAACTTCCGCTGTGGATAATAACCATTCGCAGAGTTTTTGTCATTAATGTGGTGAACCCTTTCGGGGGCCAAGCTTTTATACAACGCACTTGATATCCAGCAGGGGAGTGCCGTCAACGGCGTCCAGGCCGATTACATCGATAACATCGCCCTCGATCCCGGTTATTTCCACGGTATCCAGGGAGATCGGGTTTGGCCGCTGGGGGCTGCGTGTGGAGAAAACACCTCGCAGCGGGCGTGTGCGATCTCCCCTGGGGTGGACCTGAAGTATATCGCGTTGGGCAAGGTGCATCCAGTAGACAATAACGATCATCCCACCCTTTTCCAGACCGAACAAGGCGTCCCTGTACTGCTCATCGACAATCAGTTTGCCCCTGACCGTCCCTTCACTGCCTAGCCGGGGGGCCTTGCCCGGCTCGGTGATCGGACTTCGGATTATCCCTATCGGTTTCAGGACTATTTCCAGTTTGGCTTTTTCTTTTGGTCTTTCCATCTCCGTTTATTCCCTCTTTAGCATAGCTTCAACGGCCAGCCGGAAATCTTCGGGCAAATGGGTCGTCTGGCCCGTGAAACGCAGGCAAATCATGTTTGATTGGATCTGTGTGCATAGTTCCAATCCGGAGCTTTTCGTTTCGCGGTTTGCCGAGGCCTCCGCTGGTCTGTAAATGAGTAGAGAAAATGAAAGATTTCGTCTGCTCAGTGAAGTTATCCCGGTATGTATTTCGATTTCATCATCATAGCGCAGAGCTTTGCGGTACTTGCAACGTGATTCGATGATAGTGAGATGAAGCTGCCGGTTCAAGAATTCACGGTAAGGGAAGCCGGTTTTTCTCAAGAAATCTTCACGCCCCAGCTCGAAGAGGTGATAATAATTGCCGTGATAGACCGCCTGACCCATATCGACATCAAAAAACGGGACACGCATACTCGTTATGTGGTAGGGAGTAGTGGTGCTTGTCGACTGCGCCCGGGCGTGAGTGATTATTTTTTCTTGTGAAGAACCGCTCATATTGAAGCTCCTTATTATGACAGCCAGATGAGCACATTCCACAGTTTTTGAATCTTCTACATCAGAGGTGGTTTTTTGACAATCTTCCCGCGAATGAACAATTCCGGCCGTAAGCGAGATCGTGCCAGACAGCACGGACACCCATCGTCAGTGAGGGCCTCCATCGGTCCCTATATTCATAAGATCCACAAAAGCCTTAGCCCGGTGCTGGAGCGAATACGGACCCCGGAGCCGGCCCCTTTCGTGCCGGACCCTTTCCAGCTCAAGGCTCTTAGCGCAATTGAAGCACGAGACGTGCTCGTTACGGCCCCAACAGGCGCCGGAAAAACATATATCGCAGTTGAAGCCATTGACAAGGTTTTTCACAGGGGCGGGAAAAGCTGGTATGCGTCGCCGCTTAAGGCCCTGTCAAATGCGAAGTATCAGGAATTCCGCGAAATCTTCGGCCGGGAAAACGTCGGAATTCTCACCGGAGACAGGAAAGAAAATCCACTTGCCCCGGTCATCGTCGGCACCACCGAAATCCTGCGCAACCAGTTGTATGACATAATGCACCGGGGAGAGGACATCGACATGGACCTGGTGGTTCTCGACGAGGCCCACTACCTCGGCGACGTCGACAGGGGCGTAGTGTGGGAGGAAGTGCTCATTTATCTTCCTCCGCGTGTTCGGCTCCTGCTGCTTTCCGCTACAATACTCAATGGCGGTGAAATCTGCAAATGGCTCACCTGGATGCGCAGTTCCGAATGCGAATGGGTGGCGGCATACGAGCGTCCCGTCCCGCTTTACCCGATATTCCTTTTCCCTGGTGGAGAGCTTGCTCCTCTGTCGACGCGCCGTGGTTTGCTCCCGGGAATTGAAAAAATCGACCCCCGATCGCTTCCGCGCTCCGAACTGCCCGAAATCCCGAGACTCCTCGATGCGCTCCGAAACGCCAACCTGCTGCCAGCCATATTCTTTCTGAAATCGAGGTCCGACTGCGACAGGGCGGTTGAATTCTGCCGGCCGGTTCAAGGGGCGAGCAGGCAGGAAAGTCCCCAGTTTCGGGAGGTGCTAGCAGAGCTGCTCGATGAATATCCTTTTCTCAGGACACATCAGCACCTATCGACCCTAAAGAGCTGCCGGGTCGGTTCCCATCACGGCGGGCAGCTTCCACACTGGAAGCTGTTTTTGGAAAAGATGATGCAGGCCGGACACCTGGATGCCATCTTCTCGACTTCAACAATCGCCGCTGGAGTCAATTTCCCGGCGCGCACGGTGGTTATTTTTCAAAGCGACCGGTTCAACGGTAAGGAATTCGCAGCGCTTAGCGCAACCGAACTGTTGCAGATGACTGGCAGGGCAGGACGCCGTGGGATGGATGAAATCGGGTTTGTGCTCATAGTTCCCGGCCCGCACCAGGACCCCAGGCTTATAAACGATCTGTTAAAATCGTCCCCCGACCCGATCCAGAGCCAGATTCGCGTTAATTTCTCGATGGTTTTGAACCTTCTGCTGTCTCACAACCCCGAGGAGATTCGAGACCTCTTCATGGTCTCTTTGTCCACTTTTCAGAACCTGAGCCGAGACACACGGTCGATGAAGAAGATCGAGGCGGTCCGGGCTGAACTCGAGCAATATCGAGAGCAAATGGGCTGCGGATCTTTGGATGAGCTATTCGAAATCCGGCCAAGGTACTCAATCGGCATTGTGCAATTGCGGAAAATGCGCCGATCGCTCAAGCGAAGACCCGAGTACAGAAAAATCGTCGATCAGCTCGCTCCGGGCCGCGTCTTTATCAGCCAGAGAGGGACCCCATATATTTGCGTAGCCTGGCCCGATTTTGAATACAGCAATGTGGAAGCCGTCCGGCTGGCCAATCCGATCCGAATGCGGCGCCGGCGCATCCGGACTCACCGGGTTGCGTTTCAGCGTCTCCGTGAGTTGAGTGTTTTGTTTGACTCTTTTCCCGACTTCGAAGAGCGGGAAGAATGGGAGAACCTGATTGCGCGCGCCGTTGAGGGCGAGTTCAGCCCCGTCGAACCCGATGTACCCGCCGGGGCGCCCCCAGCCGACCTTGCATCCAGAGATCTGGCGGCGGCAGCCCAAATT
>OMSV01000171.1:9198-14183 GCA_900290385.1 Syntrophobacter sp. SbD2
TGCCCCCAGCCGACCTTGCATCCAGAGATCTGGCGGCGGCAGCCCAAAGACTGCATTCCTATCCATGCGAACAATGCTCCCTTTTCGGTCCCTGTCAGAAAGAAACGGCTCATCCGTTCTCTGCGGCCCTCAGGCGGCACCTTCAACTATTTGCGAAGGTGGATTCGACCCAGGAGCAGCTCTGGAGATCGTTTATCAAATACTACCGGCTGCTTCAAGCCGAAGGATATGTGCAGGAGGATGGGAAGTTGACCCGCGACGGTATGTGGGCCTCCAAACTCCGGCTCGACCAGCCGCTGCTCATCTCTGAGGGGATCCGCAAAAACGTATTTCCGCGAAATAAACCCGAGCTGTTGGCTGCGCTAATCGCTCCTTTTGTGACGGACCGCGACAAACAAGGGGACGTGCAACTGGCCTCTTTTATCTGGAAATATCCTGATCTGGCCAAGCCTTTTTTCCAGATGTTGAAAACCCTCCAGCGGCTCAGGGAGCGCTTGCAGGCCGAAGGCTTCGAAACCCCGCCACTTCCGTTCTGGACGGTTGTCACTGTTTACCATTGGGCGCAGGGTCTTTCGTGGGAACAGGTTCGCGAGATTTCCGGAATGGATGAAGGAGACCTTGCAATGATTATACTGCGCACGGCCGACCACCTTCGGCAGATCGAAGCCCTTAGCCAAACGCATCCCCAGCTTGCAGCCACTGCCGCAGAAGCCGTTGGTATGCTGCTGCGAGAGCCAGTGCTGGCAGATTGAAAAACCCATCTCATTTTGACCGGTCTGATCGTATCAGACACCAATATTTCAAAAATAACTTGACACAACGCTTCCAGTTCAAATATAAAGAGCAATTCCAAATATTTTCCCATAGAGGAGGCGTCGTAATGGTAAAAAGCCCGTGCATAAACTGTGATCGAGCCAACGAGGATAAGAACAAATGTTTGGATAAATGTGACCGGCTCAAGGAATACCAGGAAATGATTCTTAAACAGGGAATCTACGCCACAATGTAGCTACGGGCGTTCAGCCTTTGATGAGCGGCCAGCAGAGGGCCGCTTTTTTTATCCGCAAGTCTTATATTGGGAAAACATAACCAGTTGCAGTTCAGGAGGATTTGAACCTATGTACGCCATCTTCAGGTCCGGGGGGAGACAATATGAAGCCCGGCCCGGGCATGTAGTCAAAGTGGAAAAGATTTCCGGCCAGGTCGGGGAAAGCGTCACCATCGATGAGGTGCTCCTTTTCTCCGAGGGTGACCAGTTGCGGGTTGGCCAGCCTTTTGTGGAAGGCGTTAGGGTTCAGGCAACCATAATCGGGCAGGGGCGCTCGCCAAAAATCGTGATCTTCAAGCACAAACGCCGCAAAGATTACCGGAAAAGACAAGGACACAGACAGGCCTACACGGCTATGCGCGTGGAAAATATCGGCTAGCACCGGCGCGATTTCGGACTCAATCGCGGCGGCTTTCAGTTTTTGGAGGAATATAATGGCACATAAAAAAGCAGGCGGAAGTTCCCGAAATGGCCGCGACAGCGCAGGACAGCGCAGGGGCGTAAAGAAATTCGGCGGTGAATTCGTGCGCGCCGGCAATATCATAGTTCGCCAATTGGGCACACATTTTCATCCCGGAAACCATGTCGGAATGGGCAGGGACTATACTCTTTTCGCGCTTGCCGACGGCTTGGTTACTTTCGAACACAAGGACAAGACGCGCCAGAAGATCAGCGTCTATCCAATCCAAGCCCAGCAGTAGTGTAAAACGGGAAGCTTTTGCTCCCTGCACCAGGTCAATGTGCTCCCCTCCACCCCACGGTGAGAGGGGAGTTGTGTTTTGAATTGAGCCGGAGACAATGTGACAAATCGCGCCACGAAGATTAATAATCACAAAGTGAACCTCCCGGCCTTGCCCGGGGATAACTTACCGTTATAATGAGATGAAATTCATTGATGAAGTGACAATCACGGTTGTGGCCGGAAAAGGCGGCAACGGCTGCGTTAGTTTCAGGCGCGAGAAGTATGTGCCTCGAGGCGGGCCCGATGGGGGCGGCGGCGGCGAAGGGGGTAGCGTTGTTGTGGAGGCCTCGCAACGAAAACACAGCCTGCTTGACTTTCGATATCGAAACCTTTTCAGGGCCGAGCCTGGAAGGAACGGCGCGGGCCAGAACCGGCAGGGACGAAGCGGCGAGGACCTCGTTGTGGAAGTGCCGGTTGGAACCATGGCAAAGGACCCGCTCACGGGCGAAATCCTTTCCGACCTGACCGAAGCTGGGCAGAGGTGGATAGCGGCAAAAGGGGGAAGAGGCGGAAAGGGAAACGCCCATTTCGTCAGTTCGACTCACCGGACGCCTCGTTTCGCCCAGGAGGGTCAGCCAGGCGAGGAGCTCAACCTGAAACTCGAGCTCAAACTCATTGCCGATGTTGGTTTGGTAGGGCTTCCAAACGCTGGAAAATCTACCTTGGTTTCCGCTGTCTCTGCGGCACGGCCCAAAATAGCGGACTACCCGTTTACCACTCTTACGCCTAATCTCGGAGTCGTGCAGTACGACGATGCGCCCCCGTTTGTGATGGCGGATGTGCCGGGACTTATCGTGGGCGCCCACGAGGGCGCCGGGCTGGGAGTCCGGTTTTTGAAACACATCGAGAGGACCCGGCTGCTGGTTCACGTGATCGACCTGTCGCGAGTGCTTTCGGACAACCCCCTGGAGCCGTTCAAACAGATCGAACATGAGCTTGAGAGCTATTCGGAAGAGCTGCGGAAAAAACCGCGCATAATCGTTTTGAACAAGACCGACCTGGTAAAAGACGAGAAGGACCTGGCCAAGATCGAAAAAAGCTACCGTGAACTCGGACTACCCGTACTACTGATATCTTCGCTGAANNAGAGTTTTGCCCAGGCATCCGTTCCAGCGCAAGAAAGCCGATTAATCGAGAGGCTACAATAATGAAGTATGATGTTGGGGTTGACATTGGATCGGTCAGCATCAACTGCGTCATTCTGGACGAAAATCGCAGAGTCGTCTTTGAAACTCCATATCTAAGGCATTTTGGCCTTATTTACGAAGAAACCCACAAGCTTCTGGACAATATCCTGCTGCGAATCCGGGGTGAGAATTCCGGCGTGCTCAGATCGGTCAGCTTTACGGGAGTTCACGGAGAGCTGCTTGCCGAAAAGCTCCATGCGCCATTCGAAGTAGAAACGATCGCTCAGGTGATCGGCGCTATACATGTGGCGCCCGGCGTGCGCACGATCATTACAGTGGGAGGCCAGGATGCTGCGGTCTTCCAGTTGGCGCACAGCGGGGACCAATGGCGGTTGGAGTCTTTCAACATGAACGGCCCATGCGCGTCGGGAACAGGTTCTTTCATTGACCAGCAGGCCGAAAGGCTTGCTCAGTCGATTTACGGGCCGGATTTTTCGATGGACCAGGAAAAGCTGCAGCAGACCCTGGGCGACTTTATTGAACTGGGTCTGAAGAGCACCTACCCTGCTCCTGTGGCCTGCCGTTGCACGGTTTTTACAAAATCGGACATGATCCACCTCCAGAACAAGGGGGAGAGTCTGCCCAATATCATAGCCGGCCTGCATTTCGGCAACGCCGCCAATTACATTAGCACCATAATCGGAAACCGGCAGCTCTCAGATCCGATCATATTTATCGGCGGCATGGCCTCCAACCAACTCCAGGTCCAGGCTTTCAAACATTATTTCCCCTCGCTGATAGTCCCGGCCCACCATACTTCGATCGGCGCTCTTGGCGCGGCCATCCAGGCCCAGAGGCAAAAATGTCAAAATGAGGTGGACCCCTCGATCTTTGTGAGGACGGATTCTCAGTCGGTGTACAACTTCCCGAGGGCCGAGCGGTTGGAACTTTCGTTGACCCGCTTTGACCCGGAAAACGGTCTGAAGCCGTGGGCAAAGAAAAAGGGAAAACCGGTGGAGGTATTCCTGGGGGTCGATATAGGCTCGACAACGACAAAATATGCGTTGTTAGACGGGAAAGCTCAAATCCTGCACAAGTGCTACGTGCCCACGCAGGGAAAACCTATCGAGGTTACCCAGCGGCTTCTGCGCACACTGCAGGAAAATGTCGGTCAGAAGATAAAGCTCATGGCAATCTCCACAACCGGATCGGGCCGTAACGTCGTAGGGGATTTTCTCGGCGCAGACCTTATCATTGACGAGATTACTGCGCACGCCCGGGGTGCGGTTGAAATCGACCCCGAAGTGGACACCATATTCGAAATCGGCGGGCAGGACTCAAAATACATCATGATAGAAAACACCCACCCCCTTGATTTCGATATGAATAAGGTCTGTGCAGCCGGCACGGGCAGCTTTTTGCACGAGCTTGCCAACAAGATGAAGATCAACATCGTCGGGGAATTCCAGGATATAGCTCTTTCATCGATCAGTCCGATCCATCTTGCAGAGCGGTGCACGGTATTCATGGAATCCGACCTCGAGAGCTATCTGCAGAAAGGGGGTGAGCGGCCGGATCTCATTGCAGGGCTTTGTTATGCAATCGTCCACAATTACTTGAACAGGGTAGTGGAAAACAGGTACGTCGGAAAGCGGATCATGTTCCTGGGCGGCCCTTCGTTGAACAGGGGAATCGTTGCGGCCTTCGAGAAGGTGCTCAAACGCGAGGTGCTTGTCCCAAGACATCGTGAAGTCATGGGGGCGTTCGGCGCCGCCCTGTCTGTGATGGAGCTTTTCAAAAAACAGGGAGTCGAATACCGGAGGCGAGATCTCGACCAACTCGCTTCAATGAAAGTGAATTTTACCGAGAGCGTCTGCCATGTGGACAAGAAGTGCCATAACGAGTGCAAGCTCAAAGTCTATAATTTCGGAGAGCGAAAGAGCGTGTGGGGAGGTGACTGCGGCCGTTACGAAACCCGGGCCGAAGGAGGCCGTGAGACTGACTACTTTCAGGTTAGACAGACTCTTTTCGAGCAGGCCCTGATGGAGGCGGGAAATCTGATTACCGA
>OMSV01000171.1:14188-19428 GCA_900290385.1 Syntrophobacter sp. SbD2
ATACCTCTTGCCTTGCACTCGCTCGAGTGGGGCGTTTTCTGGGCTCACCTTTTTTCCGAACTTGGATTTCCGGTGTTGCTAAGCCCGAAAACCACCAACAAGCTGGCTTTCCTGGGGGTGGAAAATGTGGTCTCCGAGGTCTGCTTTCCTGTCAAGGTTTTCCACGGCCATGTCCGGTACCTTATGGACCGGGCCGAATACCTGTTTCTGCCTAATGTAGTGAACGCACCTGTCCCGCAGCCCGACGAAGTCGGATATTTTTGTCCGCTGGTTCAGAGCTCGCAATACATGTGCAGATCTGCGCTGAACATTCCCGACAGGAGGATCATTCGGCCTACGATCTATTTGAAGGAGGACCCGGCAAATCTGGCCTATGTTTTCGAAAATGCCTTTCCGCCCGGCTTGAGACCGAGGAGGAGCCAACTGCAAGGGGCGATCTTCAAAGCGTTGGCAAGACAGATGGAATTTAACCGCCGGCAAATTGAGACAGGCAATGACATAATAGCGCACATCGATCCGGCGCAGCCCGTCTGGATCGTCACCGGGCGCCCATACAACCTGTATGACGACCGGCTGAACCTCCAGTTCGGAAAGCAACTCGCAAAGCTCGGCATAAAGGCGCTGCCGATGGACCTGGTGAGCTCGGATTCCGAAGACATGAGCGATTTCAAGCGCATGTTCTGGGGACTTGGTGCCAGAATCATCAGGACGGCAAAAAGGACCCTTCGCACCCCAAACTGGTATGGCGTACATCTTACGAATTTCAGTTGCGGGGCGGATTCCTTCATCGAGCATTTTTACCGTCACCTGCTCAGGGGAAAACCCTCCCTCATCCTCGAGCTGGACGAACACAGCGCCGTAGCCGGCTTGCTGACCCGTGTGGAGGCCTACCGCAACGTGGTAAAGAACCTTCAGGAAAAGCGGATGGCCGCAAAACTCGACCCGGATAAACCGGACTCACTGGCGGAGGTGGGATAGGTATTGGTTCACGCGAAGACGCAAAGCAAGGAAGTACATAAATGACAGTTTCCGGCAAGCAGCATTTTGGACGCTTCCACGAAGAGATTAGACAGTTTGACGTAACCGGCAAGACACTGCTCGTCCCGGAAATGGCCCCCTTTGCATCCCGGTTGCTCGCCGCCTCTTTCCATGCTGTGGGGGTAAACGCCCTGCTTTTGGAAACTTACAAGGGTCTGGCCCTTGGAAAGGAATTTACATCCGGCAAGGAGTGTTTCCCCTGCCAGATAACGCTTGGCGACATCCTCTATTTTCTGCGTGGAGAAAAAGAAAGACTCGGAGCTGCTTTTTCAGCGGATAACTACGTATATTTTTTACCCGAGGCTGACGGTCCGTGCCGGTTCGGTATGTATAATAAGATGCAGCGCCTTGTTTTGGACAGGTTCGAGGAGTTTCGGGACGTGCCGATTACCTATCTTTCGACCCGCAACTCTTATTCGGCAGCAGGCATCATGCCTGCGGAAGTCTCCGCAATATTCAGGAAACTGAGTTATGTGAACGTAATTATATCGGATATATTTGACCGCATCGTATGGCGCGTGAGACCATACGAGCTTCGCCCCGGCCTGACGGATTCCTTTATGGAAAAAGCGCTTTTGGCGATGGTTGCCGAGGTTGAACAAAACGGAGCGTCGCTCGAATTCAAAAGGCTTTTTGATATTTTAGAGGATACAGCCTCCACGGCCAAAACGTTCATCGACACCCGGCAGCCAAGGCGTCCGCTGATCGGGATCATCGGGGAGATTTACGTCCGCACGCATCATGAATCCAATCAGCACATAGTAAGGGTGCTCGAGCAGTTCGGCGCCGAAGTCGTGGTGGCTTCGGTGGGCGAGTGGATAAACTACATCATCTACGACATGGCCAGGGAGCATGAACGCCACATGAAGCTGGCCCTGCTGAAACTGGATTTTGAATCGTTCAGGGGTATCCTGAACAATTGGATCCCCACACAGATCCAGAAATATTATCAAATGGTGCGCCAGCGCCAGGCTTACAGCCGGGCGCTCAAATACATCGACATTCACAAAGATCACGGTATAGCGGTACTCGAGAAGAGGCTTGATCGGGATCGGCTCTTCAGCTTTGATATTGGGACCGAATCGGCCCTGAGCATCGGGGCGGCGATGGAGCAGTTACACGAAGGATACAACGGCGTTGCAAACGTATATCCCTTCACCTGCATGCCCAGCGCAGTCTGTACGGCCGTTCTCAAGCCGCTGTTAAACAAAATGCTTATGCCCTACATCAATGTGCCTTATGATGGGGGAATTCAGCCCAACCGGGATATCGCGCTGCGAACATTCGTCTATCAGGCAAAACAACATCTCGAATCCCGGACCTCGGGCAAAAGAAACGGCAGGGCAGCGAAATGTCATATCAAACCATGATTATTAATGCGGCCCATCCGGAAGAACTTCGGATCGCGGTAATAGAAGGCCACACTCTCGAACACTTTTTCATAGAAACTGCGACACGCGGCAAGGTTGTTGGAAATATCTACAAGGGCATAATAATCCATATTCAGTCCAGTCTTCAGGCCGCCTTCGTAAATTACGGGACCGAGCGCAACGGCTTTCTTCCATTCCCTGAAATCCATCCCGAGTATTACAACTCAGACGTCAAGGATGATGCCAGAATCCAGGACGTGATCCATCAGGGGCAGGAAGTACTGGTTCAGGTGGTCAAGGAGGAACTGGGCTCCAAGGGAGCGCTGCTAACCAGCTATGTCTCTCTTGCCGGGCGGGACATAGTGCTGATGCCCGGTCAGGACCAGCGCGGGGTTTCCCGAAAGATCGAAAACGGGGACCGGCGGGAGCGGATGAAAGAGCTTGCCAGGAAGATCGAAAACGGGGACCGGCGGGAGCGGATGAAAGAGCTTGCCAGGAGTCTCAAAGTCCCCGATGAGTTCGGGGTGATCCTGAGGACAGCCGCCGAAAGCCGCACCAAACGCGAAGTCATAAAAGACCTGGATCACCTCGTAAAAATCTGGGGGGAAATAAAAAAGAAGGTCCAGGAGTCGCCCGCCCCTTCCCTCATCTACAAGGAGCAGGACCTTGCGATTCGGGTAATTCGCGACTATTTCGCGGCCGGCCTAAAAAACATCCTTGTCGATGACAGGGAGGTTTACAGAAGGGTGAAAGAATTTCTGGGGATCATCAGCCCCAGAAATCAAAAGCAGGTCAGACTTTATAAAGAAGAAGGACCGATTTACTCAAAATATAATCTGGAAGAGCAGATCGCACAGATATTTCGCAAAAAGGCGATGCTTAAGTCTGGAGGCTACCTGCTTTTCGATCCCACCGAGGCGCTTGTGTCAATCGACGTTAACTCAGGCCGCACCAGCGCTGAAGGGGCCGTTGAGGAAATGGCCTACAAGGTCAATCTCGAAGCGGCGGTCGAAATACCCCGTCAGTTGAGGCTGCGCGATCTTGGCGGGCTTGTAGTGATCGATTTCATTGACATGCGGGACCAGAGGCATGCGCGTGAAGTCGAACGCCGGCTCAAAGAGGAGATCAAAAAGGACAAGGCTAAAATCAGCGTAGGGCGAATCTCAAAGTTCGGCCTGCTCGAGTTGTCGCGCCAGCACCTTGGACTCAACATACTACGCGGCTCCTATAGCGAATGCCCGGTCTGCCAGGGAAGCGGACTTGTGCGTTCATCAGAGGCAACGGCGCTTGACTATTTCCGCAAAATCTGGACCACCCTCATGCAAAAGAGACCCGCTGTTTTGAAAGCAGTGCTGCCCGCCGATGCCGCCAGCTATCTTTTAAACCGCAAGCGGGCCGAGATTGCAAACCTGGAGGACTTATACAAAGCCAGCATAATAATAGAGCCTTCAGAGACCGCACTATCCCACGAAGGGCATATAGAAACAACGCCGCACGAACTGCAAAGCTAGTGCAGTGTCAACCAGGTTGTAATCCATACTATTGTCGATACTACGTTATTTGAAGGCAAGCCAAATGTTAAGCGCGTCGTAAAGTGAAGTTACAATGGTGTAAAGGTCTCGCTTTGCGGGGCCTCCCGTAGCGACATGTGAGCACGTAACGCGGAAGCCGGCCGCTCATTCTCGACAGCCCGCCCACCCACCCGCGAGACGGGTGCTGGGGCGGGAGGCCGTCAGCAAGACAAATCGTGCACCGCATTCATGATCTCCACCACCCTGTGTTCGTATAGATGATGCCTCAGGGTTCTTCTTTGAGCGTTTCTGGCAACCTCTTTGCGCTCGCCCTCATGTTTCATGTAGTACTCGATCTTTTCGATAAGCTCTGCTTCATCGCAGAATAGAGGGGCGGGAGAACCTCACGGCGGTCGCAGAGCTGAAAACAACCCATGCCCGCAAGCTCGAATGTCCTCGGATTTACGAAATCGCCTCCGATGGCGTACCGGTCCATCGAGGAGTGAAGGTTGAGGTTTATTTCCGTATTTCTGTAGATAGAGCGGACCTCAGATTCACTTATCCATCGGATGCCTTCGGTTACGCCGGGGACAGGGCGGCTGTCCCATCCCTCACCGTATATTTTCAAATTATAGGGGCCAGGGTTTCGAATACCCTGATGCGGTTGGGGCAAGGGGCGCCCATAAAGGAGATCGGCATCCGAGTGCCTGACTGGACCGGAAACTCATCAATATTATTGTCGAAAGCAACAGGAAGATAATAATGGTTATTGGCTCCGGCCTCAGCCAACGCTTTCTCGAAGGCCCCTGTTTGAATGGAAAAAAAGATGTCAAAGTGGGGAGCAATCCGTTTCCAATACGTCAGGACCCTGAAATCCTCCACAAACCAATATAGTGTAATGATTCCCAATTTTTGCAGGTTATCCATAAGACGTTCATTGAAGATAGGCGACTGGGCGATCCCGAGTAAAATATCAGGCTTGTCCTTATTGATCTGATCGATCAGCACCCTCTCCATTGCCTCGACAAAGGCCATTTTCTGATGGCCGTTTCCGGAAGCCATGGCCATTCGGAACTCATCTGCGAATGGTGAATAGTCGATGAAAACCGATTCATAACCCAGACTGGTGAAGGCGGACGCAGTAGCTCTGGCTACAGGAAGTGATCCGCCGGCTAAAGGACCTGTAATCAGCAGTCTCATCGCGCGCGCTCTCTTGTCTGGGCAAAGGACAGTCGGGGCTGAGGTCTATGATTTACATTAAGGCAATGCCCCAGATCGTTCAGGCTGCCCATGGGTGTTTAAATGTTAAAGGTTATCAGCC
>OMSV01000113.1 GCA_900290385.1 Syntrophobacter sp. SbD2
TGGAATCGGCTATATCCTGGAAACGGGAATGAACCGTATCCGGGACCATGAAATCGGAATTGCAAACTACCTTGAAAATGAGCTATTGCAAATTCCCGGGGTACGGGTGTTCGAACCGCAAAGGCGCGGATCGGGGGCTGTATCTTTTGTAGTCGAAGGCATGAATCCGGCAGATACAGGTTCTATTCTTGACCAGGCCTTCGACATTGCGGTGAGAACCGGACTTCATTGCGCTCCGCTCGCCCACCAGACGCTCGGGACTTTTCCGGAAGGAACCGTTCGGGTTTCACCGGGATTTTCGACAACGATCGAGAATGTCGAGTATTTGTTGCACGGGCTTCGCTGGATCGTCACGCGGAGGGGATAGACAGGTGTAAGGAGAAGCGGGAAGCGGGGAGCAGTAAGCCGTGAGCAAGGAGCGAGCAGCAAGGAGCAGAGAGTAGGGAGTAAAAACTTCCTGCTTCTTGCTACGGGTTAGAAGGTGAGGATCGCGCATATGATTCGGAAGGCCAGGATATCCGATGTAGTCGAGATTCAAAAAATGCTGCGGGATTTCGCGGAGACCGGAAGTCTTCTGGCTCGCTCCCTGAGCGAGCTTTATACGACACTGCGGGACATAGTTGTCTTCGAAGATGAGACCGGGCGGATAGCAGGGTGCTGCTGTCTGCACATCGTCTGGGAAGATCTTGCAGAGATTCGCTCCCTGGCCGTTCGCGAAGGCAATCAGCACCATGGGATAGGGGGCAGACTAGTGGAGGCCTGCGTATCGGAGGCGAAAGCTCTTGGTATTTGCAGACTATTTGCCCTGACCTACGAAGTGGGCTTTTTCGAGCATATGGGCTTCCGCCTGGTTGATAAGAACATGTTTCCTCAGAAAGTGTGGGCGGATTGCATGCACTGCCCCAAGTTCCCCAACTGCGACGAATCCGCCCTGGTGTTGGATATTGCCTAAGGCTTCTTATTTATTTCGAATATCGTATCCGGTTTGGAGGGATTGTTAAATGATAGTCGGTGTTCTAAAGAAAATATTCGGAAGCGCCAATGAGCGCGAATTGAAGAAGCTTGTGCCCATTGTGGATGAAATCAACAGCTTTGAGCCGGAAATTAAGAAATTGAGTGATGATCAGCTCAAAGGCAAGACTGCCGAATTCAGGCAGCGCTTGGAAAATGGCGAGGAACTCGATGATCTGCTTGCTGAAGCTTTCGCGGTGGTGCGGGAGGCTTCCGACCGCGCTCTGGCAATGCGGCCCTTCGACGTCCAGTTGATTGGAGGCGTTGTGCTTCACCAGGGTAAAATCGCCGAAATGAAGACAGGTGAAGGCAAGACCCTGGTGGCGACCATGCCGATCTACCTCAACGCTCTGAGCGGCAAAGGGGTCCACCTGGTCACTGTAAACGATTATCTGGCCAAGCGCGACAGCGAGTGGATGGGACAGATATACAAATTCCTGGGGCTGACGGTAGGCTGTATCGTACATGGGCTGGACGACAATGAGAGGAAGCAGGCCTATAACGAAGACATAACCTATGGGACGAACAACGAGTTCGGGTTCGATTATCTGAGGGATAACATGAAATTCCGCATCGAGGAGCTTGTCCAGCGTGACCTGCACTACGCCATCGTGGACGAAGTGGACAGCATCCTGATCGACGAAGCAAGGACTCCCCTGATCATATCGGGTCCGGCGGAAAAATCGACCGAGCTTTATTACAGGGTAAACCGCATCATTCCGCAGATTAAGGAAGAGTCACACTATACCAAGGAAGAGAAAACCCGCAGCGTTGCCCTGACCGAGGATGGTGTGGCAAGGGTCGAACGGTTGCTCGGGATAGATAATCTTTACGATGCCCGCAATATGACAATGAATCATCATGTACAACAGGCGCTCCGCGCTCATGTTCTTTTCAAGCGGGACGTTGACTACATCGTAAAGGAGGGCCAGGTAATCATCGTTGACGAGTTCACCGGCCGGCTTATGCCGGGCAGGCGCTACAGCGAGGGACTTCATCAGGCACTGGAGGCCAAGGAAGGCGTAAAGGTCGAAAATGAAAACCAGACTTTGGCTTCGATTACTTTTCAGAACTATTTTCGCATGTATGAAAAGCTTGCGGGCATGACCGGGACCGCCGAAACCGAAGCAGCGGAATTCGCCAAGATATACAAGCTGGATGTGGTGGTCGTCCCGACGCACCAAGAGATGATCCGGAATGATTTTCCCGATTGCATCTACCGAACCGAAGCAGAGAAGTTCAGGGCGGTTGCCGGGGAGATAAAAGAACTCCACGGCATAAAAAAGCCGGTCCTGGTGGGAACGATCAGCATAACCAAGTCCGAGAAGCTGAGCGAAATGCTTAAGCGCTCGGGTGTGCCGCACCAGGTGCTCAATGCCAAGCTCCATGAAAAAGAGGCCGAAATAGTTGCCAGGGCCGGCCAGCCCGGCGCCGTTACAATCTCGACGAACATCTTACAATCTCGACGAACATGGCGGGCCGCGGTACGGACATTGTCCTTGGGCCGGGCGTGGTAGAGGTGGGCGGGCTGCATATCATCGGCACGGAGCGCCACGAGGCCAGGCGGATCGACAACCAGTTGCGCGGCCGTTCGGGGCGCCAGGGCGATCCCGGATCATCGAGGTTTTACCTGTCGCTGGAAGACGACCTGATGCGGATTTTTGCGGCCGACAGGCTCTCGGGGCTTATGCAGCGGATCGGCATGGCAGAAGACGAACCGATCGAACACCGGCTTATCAGCAAGGCCATCGAAAACGCCCAGAGCCGGGTTGAGGCCCACAACTTCAGCATCCGCAAAAATATCATCGAATACGATGACGTGATGAACCAGCAGCGCGAGATCATATACCGGCAGAGGCGGGAAGCGCTTCAGGGCGGAAATCTCAAGCCCGCTGTCTTCGACATGATAGATGACATGCTTGACTCTATAATCGAGCAGAACACAGCCGAAAAGAGCTACGCCGAAGACTGGAACCTTGATGGAATCAACACGGAAATGTTGCGCATTTTCGGCCTTCAGCCCAATTATACGGTGGAATCACTTGAAGACATGGATCGCGAGGCGCTCAGGGAAGATATGCTCGGGCGTGCGCAGCAGCGCTATGAAGCCCGTGAACAAGAGTTCAGCGAGCCGATCATGCGCGACCTGGAAAACTACATCCTTTTGCAGACGGTTGACGCGCTCTGGAAAGATCACCTGTTGAACATGGATTATCTCAAGGAAGGCATCGGTCTTCGCAGCTACGGGCAGCAGGACCCGCTGGTCGCCTACAAGCGCGAAGGCCACGAGATGTTCCAGCAGATGATCGATCGCGTAAAGGAAGAAACGCTCCAGAAGCTCTTTCATATCCAGATTCAGCGAGAGGAGCAGTTGGAGGAAATGCGTGCGGAGCAGGAAGATCAGCCCATGTTCTACGGGCCGGCCGAAGGGTCTCCAAAGCAACAGGCCGTAAGAAAAGACGGAAAGGTAGGCAGAAATGACCCCTGTCCCTGCGGAAGCGGCAAAAAATACAAGAAATGTCACGGTCAGTAGAGGCCCGTTCGAAGTTGCGGGTTTTCTTGCAGGCGCGGTTGAATCCGGGATGCGCTACAGCGACAGGCTTGACCTGGCGCTGATCTGTGCGCAAGCTCCTGCGGGCTGCGCAGCCTCGGGTGTTTTCACCAGGAACTTTTTTTGTGCGGCCCCGGTGGAACTCTGTCGGGAGCGCCTTGAAAAACGCAGGGCAACCGCAATACTCGCCAATGCGGGCATCGCCAACGCATGCACCGGCGAAGAGGGAAAAATCCGGGCGATTGAAATGGCCCGGATTGCCTCCGACGCGCTTGGATGCCCGGCTGATTCGGTGCTCGTTTCCTCGACTGGCGTTATCGGAATGCAGGTGGATCTCGATCCGGTAGCCCGGTGCATGCCCAGGCTCATCCATTCGCTCAGGCCCGATGGGTGGGAAGATGCCGCCAGAGCGATAATGACAACGGATACTGTCGAAAAAATGGCGAGCGTGCACATCGAGTTGAGTGAAGGTTCGAGTGTTACCGTAGCCGGCATCGCCAAAGGCGCCGGTATGATAGCTCCCGATATGGCGACCCTTCTCGTATTTGTCTGTACGGACGCCGCCGTAAGTCCTGAAGTCCTGGATCATTGGACCCGCAACGGAGCCGACAGCTCCTTTAACTGCATAACGGTTGATGGCGATACAAGCACCAATGATTCGCTTATCGTGCTCGCGAGCGGAGCGGCTGGAAATACACCCATAACTGACATAGGCTGTAGCGAAAGCCGGGTTTTTGGCAGGGCGCTAGCCTCGGTTCTTCGTGACCTGGCGTTACAGGTGGTGATGGATGCAGAGGGCGCCACCAAGCTGATCGAGATCGCGGTCAGCGGCGCCGCCGACCGCGAAAGCGCAAGGCAGGTAGCCTTTACCGTAGCCAATTCGCCTCTGGTAAAAACCGCCTTTTTCGGCCAGGACGCTAACTGGGGCAGGATAATCGCGGCCGTGGGAAGGTCAGGCGTGAAGCTGAAGCCCGAACGGGTGGGCCTTTTCTTTGAAGACCTTTGTGTATTTGAAAATGGCGCCCCGGTTTTGGGGGAACAGGTCGAACAGAAGGCCTCCCGGATATTCAAGCAGAAAGAAATACGCGTCCGGCTGGACCTGGGACTGGGAGACGGCTCCTTCACTGCCTGGACCTGCGATTTTTCCTTCGATTATGTAAAGATTAACGCTTCCTATAGAAGCTAGTGTACTTGAGTTAGCAATTCGCTGCATAAATCCTGTAGACACAGGCCGTCATGCTGGCGACACTGCGGCTTTCCCGTGATGCCGGCGCAAGCCGGTGCGAAGTGACGAAATCATTAGCAAGTTTCAGGCGTCTTTCCCGCACAACTCTTACTTAACTACCACTGCAACGGTAGTTGCTCATTGCTCATCACCGATCTTCATCCGGCTGTTCCGGATGTTTTACTCCCTATGCTTTGAAATTCAAACTAATCAATAAATAAAGTTTTTTCCGGATTCATGTGCTGCACAGATAATTAGCCGGTTGATCTAAGGATTTTGGATAATAATGTCATAAAGCGGGTGGGGCGCTTCTAACTGAAAAGGCAACCCGTCACCGCCATTGATTGCTGCTTCGGGGAATCTATAAGTGTCCTTCTCCCCGGATGGTTATTTCGATAATTTTTAAATCGATTATTGTTGACTTGATATTTTATTTTGCTTATTAGATTACACTACTTTGGGAGGTGATCTTATACCTTCAACTTAAGATCTATGATTTCATTGTTCGCTTGGGAGGGAAAAATGAAGAAACTGCTGGATATTGCAGCGGAGATTGTTCAGGCGCAAGCCTCGGTCGGGCAAATGTCTGCTGAGCAGATCGAGCAATCTCTGATCAAGACCTTCTCTACTCTGCAAAGGATGCAAAGGGCCGAAGAAAAAGGACTCTTCCTTGACAGTGGCGTTTATGAGGAAGCGGGGGTTGAGGAGGCGCCGGTTGCGAAAAAAGAGCCGCGTGAATCCATCCAGGACGACAGGATTGTTTGCCTGGAGTGCGGAACTGAGATGAGGCAACTCACGACAAAACACCTCAGTTCGCATGACATCACACCTAGAGAGTACAAGCAAAAATGGGGATTTTCCCTTAAACAGCCTCTTTCGGCAAAGTCTTTGACCAAGGCACGAAGCAAAGCCGCTAAGAAAAGAGGACTTCCTGAGAACCTGGTCAAGTTCTTGGCGGATCGGAAGCGCAAAAAGGTCGAAGCTGCTGTTGCAAGCGGTTCTGCAGCCGAACAAAAAGGCGGCAGACCAACTGTTAAGAGAAGGCCAAAAGCGCGCAAAACCGCCTAGCCATAATGGGTGATGAAAGAGGCTACCCGCCGCCGGCCCAGCCTCGCGGGTGGGCGGGGGGCTATCGAGAATCCGATTTGGGCCGGTACGGAATGACGAAATCGTTGGCAATTTTCAGGCCCTTCTTTTATCACCGGGTCCCGAGAAAGGAGTTTGATAACTGGCGGGCTTCGTCCCCCGATGGTTTTGTTTTTGCGGTAAAATCCAGCCGCTTCATTTCGCATGTCAAGAAACTGATGGACTCTGTGGTAAACGAGAGGTTCTCTTTAGAATTCCGCAATCCGGGCTGCTTTTACACTGAAATTATCCTCTTCTCGCTGGATTCAGGACCGCTTTTTGCTTACCCAAACTGAGTGGGTTGATTTCCCCCAGGGAGATAACAGAGGATTTTTTTTGTGACAAAAATGGCTTTGCGGCCTTGAGTGGTCTGGAGTTGCAAGCCCGATCACCGGCGCCGGATCGTAGCCGACCCTGGATGGATCGGACAAGGCTCAGTCGGAAAAAAGAAAATATTTCAATGTAGGCTTGAAAATGGTATTCGCATGAGGTCTTTCCCTGATATAATGGAATTCTCTTCTGGGAGGGGCGTCTCTATTTCAGGAAAAGCGAACCAAAATTGTGGGGATCGCCTCCTTGACAATTAGCATGTGGTTATTTGGCCTAATGTAACAACCCCCAGAGCGTGATTTTCCATCAATCGGAAAACGAATAGGCATAATCCTGGCTTAGCAGATCTCAAAATTCGTTTGTCAGTGTCCTCAATTGCCGGACAAAAGAAAGTTAATTTCGTCCTCCGGCGCAAGGGAATTTTCTAACTTTTTAATTGTGTGCGGAAAGGGATGGGTATGCAGATCGAGTACAAGAACATCGATCCAAAAGTTGTGGTGAACGAAATCCGAAACGGCAGGTCCCTGGAATCAGTCCAAAAGGTGTTCGGACTAAAATTCAAAAGCGAGGTTCAGGACCTCTATCTCAAAGGGCTCATGGAAATGGGAGAAATCCCTCAGGTCGCATTCAACAAGACCGCTGCTCCTATCAGCCACGGATCGGACAATCTGGAAAGAACTCCATTTCGCAAGCGGGAACGGCAAAGGCCTCCGGTGTCCAATCCCATCGTGGTGATCAAGACCGGCAATTTCCGGACGATCGGCCAAAGCGGCAGTATAACGCTTAACAGGGCCCTTTTGATTGAGATGCTGGGTTTCGCAGTAGGGGATTCTTTTGAAATCTACAGGGAAGACGATATGGTGGTCCTAAAGAAGGCTTCGAGTCCAGTGTGAGTTAAGCGCAGGCCTTCCTTTTTCCCAAAGCCCCGCGGATGAGCTCTAGATTTTCTTCCTCAGTTTATTCAAAACATGCAGGAAACGCCACATGGCAGTCAGGTTGGTGCCGAACGCAAGAACCACGAGCACGGCTTTCAGAGACAAATCCACTGTCCATGGGACTGCAAAGCCGGCGCCGAGCAGGTTTATGAACGGGTTGAGGACCCCGGCAACTCCCAGCAGTATGATCCTTTCCCCTCTCTGGAAGACTCCCTCCAGGCATCTTTCACCCAGCCCTTCGGCTCGAGCCCTCGTGTAACTCACCATGAGTGAGCCAAAAAGGATTAGCAGGATGAGCAGCAAGTATTGTGTGTTGGCGCCGTTGCGGTGGAAATAGAACCAGACGCCCAGGTAGATCATGAGTTCCGTGTATCGGTCCAGGACCGAATCGAGGAAGGCCCCGAATTTTTTGCTCTGGCCCGTAGCCCTTGCCAGGGAGCCATCCAGAGTATCCAGAAGACCTGTCAGAAGTGTGAACAGCCCTCCCAGAAGCGGAACATAAATAAAGGAGAGCCCGGCCAGCATGCTGATCAAGAGCCCTCCGTAAGTGATGTGATTGGGCGTGAGTCTCCACTCTATGAGTTTGGGAACTATATGCGTTTCAAGAATTTTATAGTAACCGGCTTCGATCGACGTTCCCTTGAGCATAAGACCCTTTGACCGGCGTTTATCAGGAAGCGCCGGATGGTTCCAGATACCTCGCGGAGCATGGAGATACTGGGGGGTTAGTATCAGTGGTCTTAGAATTAACGGGCGGAAAAGTTTCCGGCCCGAACCGATAATGGAAAATAAGGCGATCACTGGATATCAAATTTTGCCTGTTAGGGCAAACCTAAACAGGGCGATTAACCTTGCGGGGGTAGAGCAAATACAATGCTTACTTCAAGGACCCTGCGAATCCAGGATTGCCCAGTTCACCAGGGCAAAGTCGGGAACCTTGACATGGACCCTGCTCCCTTTCGCCACGTAAGTGTCCTGGGGCGCCAGGAGCGCATATGCCAAGCGGCTTCTCAAAAAAGAAATCTTGTTTCTGTGCTCGGCGGCGGACTGGTTCGGGGCGAACGTGCAAAACCAGCCTCTCATTTCCACAACGCCCTCAACTGCCTGATAAAGGCCCTCTTTTTTTCTCATCGGGGCCAAGGTGCGGGCTTCGAGGGTGAAATCTCCGCGTGCTCTCAGGCCCAGAAAACGCCGGATCACCGGCGCCGCAATCTCTTCATAGACTATCCTGCCGGCCCAGGGATTTCCGGGAAAACCGAGAAAAATGCGGCCATTGCCGGTCGCCAGCCCGCTTGCCTTTCCCGGGACAAGGTTGAGCCGGTCGAAATGAGTCCTTAGGCCCAGCCTTTTCCAGACCTCCGCTATGAAATCTCTGCTCCCTTTACCCATACCTCCCGTTGTAATCACAAGGTCCGCCTCGGCTTCTTCAAGCCGGGAGCAAATTACTCCCGGATCGTCGGGGGCTACTCCGAGTTCGATCGGTTCTCCTCCTCCCACCAGGACAAGATTGGCAAAAAGATGTGTGTTGTTGCAAAAGGTTGAGGCGGTTTCGTCGCTGCGGCCCGACTCCGTGAGTTCGTCACCTGTGGCGAGGATCGCCACGCGGGGACGGCGGGTTAGGCGAAGTGCCTGCCTGCCGGTTGCCGCTGCAACCGCGAGCCGGGTAGGGGTGAGCACATCGCCTTCCTCCAGCAGAAGTTCGTCCTGCCGAGCGTCGCTTCCGGGTGCGATCACCCCCGATCCGGGCCTGAAAGGGCCGGTCAAAACGAGGCCGTTATCACTGGGCGTGGCTTCTTCGTAGGGAATAACCACGTCCGAACCAGCCGGAAGCAGAACGAACCAGCCGGAAGCACACCTCCGGTCATTATTCGAAAACACCTGCCGCTGCTCGCTTTCTCAGGCTTTTTTCCGGCCACTGTTTCCCCTTGAGCGATCTCGAGGATTACTGGTTTTCCAGGAGCGGCGGATTGACTATCCACGCTTATCAGGGCGAAGCCGTCCCATTTTGAACGGGGATTGCCCGGAATGTCGCGGTCCGCCGATATTGACTCGGCAACCACCCGGCCCAGGGCCGAACCAAGTTCTACCAGCTCCCAGTCGAGCTTTTTCACCAAGTCCAGCGCGGTTTTTTTAGCTTCTTTCAAGTCCATCGATTCCAGCCAGGTCAGCAGGGGTATTTACGTTTTTGAAACTGAGCGCGTCCGGGTCCACTTTGCGCCATTCCCTCTCGGTAAGGGTCCGAATCCTGATTTTGCGGTAAAAGCCGATTACCTGACGATTGTCAGGCTCCCGGAGCTGGCGTGCGATTGCAGGGATGCATCTGCGATTGTACAGTGCAAGCAGGGGATCATAAAACTCGTTGATTTTTGGAACAACGGCGTCGAACCCTTCTTTAGCGTCGATAATCATGGAGGCCAGTTCAGGAACCAAAAACGGCGTATCGGTCGCCCTTACAAAGACCCATTCGGCGGGGCTGAACAGTAGAGCGGTATAAAGCCCTCCGAGAGGCCCCCGGTGCTGGATTACGTCCTGTGCCAGCATCACTCCCGTATCCAGGTAAGGTTCGATCTCACTTACAACCGCCATCACTGGATCGCAAAACGGGCGCAACGATTCAATGACCAGATCAATAAACCGTTTGCCCCTTAACAGCTGAAAAGCTTTGTTTTTACCGAACCGGAGGCTTTTTCCTCCGGCCAGGACCGCTCCCGTTATCAATCATCGTCTCCCAGCCGGATGTGGATCGAAACCGTTCGGGGCTTATCCCAGCCCCTAAGGCTCGATAGCATCCCTTCTATCCCGCCGAGTACAAAATCTTCGACAAAATCTTTCATCGGCAGTTGTCTGCCATCGAGTTGAATGAGTATTTTCCGCTTCTTTCTATCCCGAAGATAACGATTTTCAATGAAGTCGGCGACCCCGCGCCAATCGGCAAATGAAAATCCAGGGACCTGCATATCCACCGCATCGTCGGAGACAAGGGCGATGAGATTATCGGCTGGGCCGCAAATTGGTTTTGGCTCCAAGGCGGAACGGAATACCTCTATTTTCGGATAATGCGCTTTTTTAAACCCCTCGGTAATGAGAATATCCTCGGTCCAGAAAAAACGCCCCGCAATTTCTTCCAGGCTCATTTCCCGTTCCGTACGGCGGATCGAGGCAAACTGGTCCTGTGATGAGATGGCTATGACTTCGGCGCCTGCGCGTTTTAACCTCCAGGTATCCTTGCCCTCGCGATCCATCTCGAACCCGTGTGCGTCGTGCTTGACAGCCCCAACCCGGTACCCTCTTGCAGCCAGTTCCGGAATCAGCTTCTCGAGAAATGTGGTCTTACCCGACCCCGAAGCACCTACTATCGAAATTATAGGTAACATAGTCTGCCTTTCATGCGTCATTGATCGATGAGCTGCGCCGACACAGCAGTTACTTGTATTGATTTGATTTCTCAAATCTGTTCGGAAACATCTCACAGCTTAGCACGGCTGTCAATCTGCCGAGCCCGCAGAGTCAATAATGTGAATGATTTTCATGAATCTTTCGTTCTGTTCGGCGATCTCGGAGGCGATTTCTTCCAGAATCTCACCCGGCTCTTCGCACCCGGCATCCCTGGCCCGGCTGGCCCAAAGCCTGTAGGCACGCGCGTGCTCCTCATTGTGACTTATCCAGTGTTCGGCCATTTTTCGGAGTTTTACGATTCTCGAAACGGCCTGTGCGCTTTTCTGTGGCCCATGTTCCCAATGGCTGTCGTGCATAGGTTTACTCCTCAAGCATTATAATAGCCGTTTTCCACCGGATGTGCGTCCGTCCGTTACTTTTCGGCGGCATCAGCACTCAGCCGCCCAGCCGCAATTGACCCCGGCAGCAGTGTGTGATAGCCTTTCCACAAAGGAGGCGACAAAATGATTCCCTATCCCAAAATAGACCCTGTCCTGTTCTCCCTCGGCCCAATCCATGTGAGGTGGTACGGGATTATGTATGTCCTGGGCTTTATAGCCGCCTATTTCCTGCTTCAGAAACAGGAACGATCCAAGCAGATCGGACTGGTCGGTACTGCGGCCCAGGATCTCATTTTCTATCTGGCAGTAGGAGTGATCGCCGGAGGCCGGTTCGGCTACATCCTTTTCTACCAATATAATGATCTGCTGGCATATATCAAAAATCCCCTGGAAATAATAGCCACCTGGCACGGAGGGATGTCATTTCACGGGGGTCTTTTAGGATGCGTTATCGCCGTGTGGATTTTTTCCAGGCGAAGAACAATGCCGTTCGCCGTCCTGGCTGACTCGGTGATTGTGACCTGCCCGGTTGGGCTGGGGCTTGGCCGGTTAGGCAATTTCATAAACGGCGAACTGTTTGGCCGCCCCAGCAATGTTCCCTGGGCGATGGTCTTCCCCGCCGGAGGCCCTGTTGCTCGTCATCCGACACAGCTCTATGAATCATTTGCAGAAGGTGTGCTGCTTTTCATCATAATGTGGAGTTTGCGGAAAAAACCCTTTAAAGACGGTATGATGATCGGATTTTTTCTAATTTGTTACGGTATCTTACGATTTATAATTGAATTTTTTAAGGAGCCCGACCCTCAAATAGGTTTTCTGCTCACTTATTTTACTATGGGACAGATCCTGTGTGTCGCACAGATCGCAGCCGGCACCGTTTTGATCTTGTATCTCAACCGCAAAGCGACTGCCCGTGAAGTGGCATAACCGGGGCCGGCGCTATAGGCTCCAGCGGCTAACGAGGAATTGCAATGGCACACGATCGGCTCACGACTTTACGGCACCATTCTTCAAAGGTTGTTCGCGAATGGCGGCCACTTTATGAAGGACGAAAGAATAGCGCCCGCAAGGCGCTCGAGGTGATTCGAAGCGGGTACCGGGTCTTCGTGGGGTCGGGATGCAGCGAGCCGCAGCACCTCTCTCAAAGCCTCGAGGATAGGCTTCCCAGCCTCGCGGACGTTGAAATTCTCGACA
>OMSV01000177.1 GCA_900290385.1 Syntrophobacter sp. SbD2
GGTTGCTCCCGGCAGTGAGCCTGCCATGGACGTTTTCAAAGAAGCCCCTGAAATCGGGTGGGAGCGGTTGGTCCAGGAATTTCTGGCGTAACCGAATCATTTTTCAGATTTTTACGCGCCTCTGAGTTTTCTCACCTCGCCCACGCGAATGGTAACTTTCTGTGCGTCGAAGTACTCGAGAAGCGGGATGGTGTATTTGCGGCTTACGCCGGTCATCTCCTTGAATTGGGTGGTCGTGATTTCGCCGTGCTCTTTTAGCCAGGTTACCAGGCGATTTTGAAGCTCGGCCATCGCGGCGGCATGAAAGTAGATTTCTTCTTTCGTTTTGAGGAGAGTCCCCTTGGACAGCATCCATTCGAGCACTTCCTGGTGCTGTTTTGAGGTGCCCGGCAATCCGGATGCGACTTCCCGGAAGAAGGGCGGCTGCAGACCGGATTCCAGGAAGGCTTTTTCGATTTTTTGCCGGATGGTATCCTCGTCTTTGCTAAGGGCCACTTTGTGCGTAGTCAGGCGCACCCATTCCATCTCCTGGGCGATCTGGCCGGCTTCGGCAAGCTGCCGGAGGACAAAGTTGTAGAGCTTTGAGTCTATAGGTTTTGAAAGGAGTGCCGGTATTTCCTCTTTGGACATTCCGGGTTTTAGTGGAAAACGGCTATGGTAGTCGGCCAGGATTGCAGTGACGGAAGATTTCATTTCTTCCAGCGCATCCGGGTGAATCAGCCTTCTGTTTTCCTTATCGTAGAGCACCACCTTCCTGGCGCTCGTAAATTGCTGAAGGGTTTTTTCAAGAAACTTTTGCGGCACATTGGTCCTTATCCGCAGTTCCACCTCGCCCAGCCCGGCCCAGCCGGCATCCTGAAGGTGCCAGAGAATTATGTCGGGTTCGGGGCTCTTAAAAAGCTTTTCGAGAGCTTTGACGGCTTCCCGTTTGGCCGATCCCTTGTGCTTTCGAGGCAGGGGGTGAAGGACGGTGCCTCCGCCGATTGTTAGAACGGGGGAATAGGAGCGGAGCACAAAACGGTCTCCTCGCAAGACAGCGGTGGGCTGGTCAAGTCTTATCTGCGCGAAGGTCTTCTCGCCCGGTTTCAGCTCCTGCCGGTCAAGCAGGATAATTGTGGCAAGGTGTTCGGCGGTCCCGGTGTGGAAGCGGATTTTTGCCCTGTGCTTTAGCGGCCTCGGGGCGCCTTTCAGAAGCTCCAGTTGAATGTCTATCATGTGGGAGGCCGAAAGCGCGCCCGCAGAGGCCAGAACGTCTCCTCGTTCGATGAGCGCCCGCTCCATCCCCTGGAGATTTACTGCCGTTCTCTGGCCGGGGAGGACTTCCTGCACGTCGTTTCCGTGAGTCTGGATACCCCGCACTTTGCTTTTGAGTCCGCTGGGGTAGATCACTACAGGATCTCCTATCTGAAGCCGTCCGGAAATGCTCGTTCCCGTAATGACGGTCCCGAATCCGCGCATAGTGAATACCCGGTCAATCGCCAGCCGAAACGGGCCTTCCGAACTTTTCGGTTCAACCTCGGCAAAAAGCCGGGCCAGCGATTTTTTTAGTTCCTCCAGCCCCTGGCCGGTGACCGCCGAGACGGCAATAATCTCACAGCCCTCCAAAAAAGTGGTCTTAAGGAACTCCACTATGTCCTCGCGCACCATCTCCAACCAGTCCGAATCGTTGACAAGGTCGGTTTTGGTAAGGACCACAAGCCCTTTCTTTACGCGAAGGAGTTCGCAAATCTCCATATGTTCGCGAGTCTGAGGCATGACGCCTTCGTCGGCGGCGATCACCAGGGCTACCAAATCGATTCCCGTAGCCCCTGCGACCATGTGCTTGACGAATTTCTCATGGCCGGGCACATCGACTATCCCGAGGCGTTCTCCTCCAGGCATGTCCATGTGAGCAAATCCGAGCTCTATTGTGATGCCCCGCAGTTTTTCTTCCTTCAGGCGATCCGTATCGATTCCGGTCAGGGCTTTTATAAGCGAGGTCTTTCCGTGGTCGATGTGGCCGGCTGTTCCCAGAATGACCTGTTTCATAGGCTTGTCTTCGCGCTCCGGCATCTATAGAATAAACACAACATTTTAATTTAGTTTCCATCTGGAAAGGGTCCTTTTCCGCCTTGGCGGTGTCAATCTTCGGGCTTGCTTGTGCGGCGTACCCATGTACGCCTCCGCGCAACCCCTCGATTTCCTTGCCATGACGAAAAATGCCTCCTTTTCGAATCGGAAACTGCTAGTGTTCCATCCGGAGTTTCCGGATGGACACTAATTTAGCAGAACCGCAGCCTCACGCACAAGTTTTAAGAGGGTGAGAGCTTCAGTTGCCTGGCGCGCCGTTTGGGTTTTTGTGAAATTTTTTGACATTTCGAGGACTAAAGTATTATGCTCTTTAAGTTTAAAGGTCTTAATGCGGAGAATAACGATAATGAGCTTTAACATTGCCGAAAGTAGCAGAATGCGCCGGTTGCCGCCTTATGTGTTTGCCGAGGTGAACGCCCTTAAAATGGAGAAGCGGTGGGCCGGAGAGGACATCATCGACCTGGGGATGGGAAACCCTGACCTCCCGGCGCCCAAACACATAATAGAAAAGCTTGTCGAGGCTGCAAGAAAAAAGCACAACCACCGCTATTCCGCGTCACGAGGAATAACCCGTCTGCGGGAAGCTGTGGCCGAATGGTACAAGAGAAATTATGATGTAGATATCGATCCGGACAAAGAAGCGGTGGTCACAATCGGTGTCAAGGAAGGATTATCCCACCTGGTGCTGGTGCTGATCAGTCCTGGAGACGTCGTTTTCGCTCCCAACCCCACTTATCCCATACATCCCTACTCGGCCATCATAGCCGGGGGGGACGTCAGATCGGTCCCGATCGGGCCGGACCGCAACTTCCTGGAAGATCTCCAGATCGCCATAAAGCAGACATGGCCCAAGCCGAAGCTTTTGATCATCTGTTTTCCGCACAATCCGACGACTACCGTCGTTGACCTGGATTTTTTTTGCAAGATCGTTGAATTTGCGCGTGAACACAAGATCATGGTAATTCATGACCTGGCCTATGCCAACCTGACTTTCGACGGCTACAAGGCCCCAAGCTTTCTTCAGGCGCCGGGCGCCAGGGAAGTAGGAGTCGAATTCTTTTCCATGTCCAAGAGCTACAGCATGCCGGGATGGCGGGTCGGCTTCTGCGTGGGCAATGCCGAAATGATAGGCGCTTTGACGCGAATAAAGAGCTACCTGGATTATGGCGTATTTCAGCCTATCCAGATTGCGGCCACCGTGGCGCTAAAAGGCGATCAATCGTGCGTGGAAGAAATTGTTTCGGTCTATAAATGCCGGCGCGACATTCTCATTGAGGGCTTAAACCGCATAGGGTGGACAACCGATAAGCCTAAAGGGACGATGTTCGTTTGGGCGCGCATCCCTGAACCTTTCCGATGGATGGGTTCGGTGGATTTTTCCAAATACCTCATTGAAGAGGCCAAGGTGGCGGTTTCCCCAGGTCTGGGGTTCGGCGAATACGGGGATGAATTTGTGCGCTTCGCCCTGGTTGAGAACGAAATGCGGACGAAGCAGGCCATAAGAGGCCTTCGCAAGGCGTGCCAAAAAACAGTTTCCCCTCCAAAGCGGGCGAGCATTTAAATAGGACTGAGTGCTGAGTGCTGAGGTCTGAGTGGAAGAACAATGTCATGCTTCCCCAGTCCTCATGCCTCAGTCCTCTGTCTTTAAAAGGGGATTTTATGCGCGAAATCGGTGTCGGGCTTGTAGGTTGGGGAACTGTCGGCTGCGGAGTCGTTCAGGTGCTTTGGGAAAACGCCGATGTGATTGAGAGCAGGCTTGGGGTCCCCCTGGAACTTAAACGTGTAGCGGACCTTGACCTCGATCGCCCGAGGCCGGTCACTGTCCCGCGCGAGGTGCTCACCAGAGACGTTGACGATATTCTGAAAGACCCTAAAATTCAAATTGTAATCGAGCTTATAGGCGGATTGAAAGCGGCAAAAACAGTTATCCGCACGGCCCTTGAAAGTGGAAAGCATGTAGTTACCGCAAACAAAGCGCTGCTTGCCCATGATGGTAATGAGCTGTTCGCTCTCGCCCAAAAAAAGGGGCTTTCAATAGGCTTTGAGGCTTCGGTGGGGGGCGGAATTCCTCTTATCAAATCCCTGCGCGAAGGGCTTGCCTCGAACCGGATCAACACCATTTTTGGCATTCTCAACGGCACGGCGAATTATATCCTCACCCGAATGATGGAAGACAAACTCTCGTTTGACGACGCCCTTAAGGGGGCGCAGGCGCTCGGTTATGCCGAGGCGGACCCGACTCTTGACATAGAGGGAATCGATACGGCCCACAAGCTTGCCATCGCAAGCGCAATAGCATTCGGGACCCCGATCGAGTTCGATCGGGTCCATATCGAGGGGATATCCGGCATCGATCCGCTGGACATTCAGTACGCGGAGGAGTTCGGATACCGGTTAAAGCTGCTTGCAATCGCCCGAAACAAGGAAGGCCGTCTGGAGATGCGAGTCCACCCGACACTCATTGCGCGGGAACACGTGCTTGCCAGTGTGAAGGGCGCCTACAACGCAGTGCACATTGTGGGGAACGCGGTGGGGGATGTAATGCTCTATGGCATGGGCGCAGGAATGATGCCCACCGGCAGCGCCGTAGTGAGCGACCTCATAGATGTCTCTCGAGACATCCTCAACAAGACCCCGGGAAGAATCCCCCCGCTTGCCTTTCTGCCCGACAGGCTTCAGAAACTGGATATAATACCTGTTTCTGAGGTCTCAACCTCTTACTACTTCCGATTTTTGGTGCTCGATATGCCCGGCGTGCTCTCAAAGATCTCAGGCATACTTGGAAAATACCAGATCAGCATAGCCGCAGTAATTCAAAAGGGACGGCACACAAACTCGGTCCCTCTGGTGATGCTTACTCATGATGCGCTGGAGAGCAGCGTAAAAAAAGCCCTGGGCGAGATCGATGACCTTGACGAGGTCCTTGCGCCGACCGTGCTGATACGCATTGAGAACAACGCGGATTAAATCCAAAGTGATTATCTGTTACCGGATCGCAGGCTGATGCAAATGGGTGACAAATTCATCATTCTTGTCGGCGACGGGATGGGAGACTATCCTCTCGACAGGCTTGGAGGTCTCACTCCCCTTGAGGCCGCCCGGACTCCCAATCTGGATCGGCTTGTCCGAATCGGGACCCTTGGGATTGTG
>OMSV01000179.1 GCA_900290385.1 Syntrophobacter sp. SbD2
TACTTCGCTATCAGGACTGAAATAAGTCTATCATACGAGGGCAGAGTTGCGAATCTTGTTTCGTTTCACCTTAATCGTTGCACTACCCTGATATGAGTTTCAAATGGCCCCCCGAGCTTGCAGCCGGAAGGGCCGGTCCGGCAAACATCTCCAGGCCACGTCGAGGAACCAGGACGCCGATGATCCGAATTTATTCCGAAACATTGTGCATGTCCACGGAAAGAGCCTCCTGAGAAGTGACTTAATTATAAATAACACGGCTTACAAGCAACACCTGAATGTCGGGCTAATCGTGATAAGGCGGGTCCTGAACGGTATCGAACCAAGAAAATGGGCAAGCTGAGGCCTTTTGATGGAATTTTTTCCTCCTGTAAAGTATCATTGAATCAAGCTGGATTAGAAACCCCACTTGGAAGGGAGTACAGAAATGGCCGATGAAAACGCCGTTTGCAGTGGTTACGAAAAAATGCCGGTCAGTCGGCTCGAGCCTGGAGAGATGGGAGTTGTACTGGCTCGGGCCGGTGCAGGCAAAACAGCCTGCCTCACTCATCTTGCTCTGGGATACCTGCTCGACAAGGAGCCTGTTCTCCATGTATGCGTCGATGTGGTCCCGGACAAAGTCAAGCTCTGGTACCACAAACTGCTCAAAGATATCTTTTCGAGCCAGCCCGAATCCAAAGTTACGGACTTACAGCACGCTATCGAACCACTGAGGTTTATAATGTCATTTCTCAACCGGACATTCAGTCCGGAAAAGTTGGAGATAAGCATCGACAATCTCGAGCAGCAGGCAAAGTTCGTACCTGCGCTCATCGTTCTGGACGGCCTGGACTTTGGCCGGGCGCGTGCACTTTTCGAAAAGATAGGCGATGTGGCCCGGAGACACTCGGCAGCGGTCTGGGTCTCTGCAAGGTCTCATCGGCATATACCGGACGTAAATGAAAGAGGCATCCCGTACCCCATCGACGTCATGGACGATCTTTTCAGCTCCGTTGTAATCCTCCAGCCGGAAAACGACGGTATCAGGCTGAAGTCGCTTAAGGAAAAAGGCAATTACAATCCGGTGGCAGATTCTGAGTTCTTACTTGATCCCGATACTTTTCTTCTGCTGAAAAAATCCCACCTCGCGGAGCGTGGAGATCAATGAGGCTTGCCATTCGTTGATGGAAGAAGATCTGGTCACCAGTCTGACGCGACAGGTAAAAGAGGAGGTAATAGAGAACTACCTGCTGGAGCGCCGTCTTATAGAGCTTCAAATCGAGCACCTCGACGCACAGGCTGCTGACACCCTGAAGCAGGCCTGGGCAGTCGGCCAGAGGCTGGCAAGGCTTTCAAATCTCATGATTGAACCGGTCATGCAAAGCCGGCTCCAAGAACTTCTTGGAATGAGGTCCTGCTACTTCTGGGTTGGCTGTCTGAATGTTAAATCCAAACGGGGAATGCGGCTGATTTGGGTGAGGGCGCTGACCAAAAAAGCAAAATTCCGTAAGGTGATCCTCGAATCCTACTCCCGCCTTTTTTACCGGATGACACAATATAAGACGCAGTACGAAGAACTCACAAACGAACTCTCAGCAGTCAACAGGAACATCGATTCCTTCCATAAGAATTTCGACCTCCTTTCGATACTCAATTTCCTAAGGAACCTCGACATAGGCGGGATCGAAAGAAAGAGGATCCTGGGGGACAACTTTACAGCGATGGAAATGGCCGAGTTGGACAAAAATCTCTATATCACCCCTGTATCGATCGAAAAACTCAACGTCCCCGCCCCTCTGGATCTTCCTGAGTCCGGTTCGATCCGCGTGGAACTCAGTAACCTCGCCGAAGAAATATTTCAGCGTTACCGAAAGGAGGTGAAAAAAATCCTGAGGTAATTCTCCCACCCCCAATCACGCTCCAACTCGGAATCCCGAGTTCCGATTTGACGCATCGCACGTTTCGGTATATCTGTCCAGCTTGCGGTTTGGGCGCTCAACAGTTAAAGTCAAAGGGAAGGTGTTTTTTTAGTGGATAGCGTCCATCCGGAAACTCCGGATGGAAACTAGATAAGGCCGAAGCGGCCACGGCAGCAGCGGTTTTGCGTTTTCATCGCCCTCGGTACGGCATATCGGCGGAGAGCCAAAATTAACAGCGCGATGGCTCGGTTTTGGAGGAGAGTTGGTAAGTATAGCCACTCGGAAGAGGTTTTGGGTTGCGGCTGTCTTCGGCATGTGCGTTCTATTCTATACCGTCAAGCAGGCTGACCTTCACAAGTTTACGCAACACTTGGGACAGATAAATCCTTATTGGGCCATTGCCGTGGTAGCCTCGGCTTTCTTAAGCTATGCCTGCGTTGCAGGAGTTCTTGACAAACTGCTAAGAGGCATTGGCCTCTCGATCTCTTTTGGGTCCTGTTTCAAGATTTCGCTGTTGTCCTGCACCCTCAACTACCTGATGTCAGTGGCCGGACTGAGCGGGGTGGCCGCAAAGGTCTATCTGCTCTCACGCGAGGACATCCCGCCGAGCAACACACTCTCGGTGTCGATCATACACGGCTTTCTCACCAACACTATCGCGGTCCTGTTCATATACTTGGGATTTTTCTATCTCTACAGTCAGCACCAGATAACCGACCTCAACCAGGAAGTGTTCGGAGCGGTGGTCATGCTCGTTGCTTTCCTGCTGACCTGGGTGACCATCATGACAATAATCCATGAGGCTTTCCGAAAGAAGGTGTGGCGAATGGGCCTCAACCTGGTGGTTGCCTTTTGCGCCAGGATTGGAAAACCACACTGGATCAGGCGTGAGGGAGCAGAGGTTTTTTTTGAAAATTTCAATGAGAGCCTTAACATGATAATGGGAAACAGGGGAGTGCTTCTGTTCCCGGCATCCCTTGCCCTTCTCGATTGGATATGCATGTTCCTTTGCCTGAAGTTTTCGTTTATCGCGATAAGCTATCCGGTGAGCAATAAAGTTTTGATGGTGGGTTTTTCGGTTGGTCTTTTCATGAGCCTGTTTTCGCTTACCCCGGCATCGATCGGACTCATGGAAGGCTCCATGGCGTGGTCGTTCTACCTGATGCATCTCGATTACGAGCTTTGTCTGCTGGCGATCCTGATCTATAGGATTGCCTACTACTTCGCACCTATCGCGGTCAGCATTTTCTTTTTCAAACGATTTTTCCCTCGCCCGGAGCTGGCCGGGTCCGGCAAGGAATTCAAGAAAACATAGCAGGGTCTGCTTTGCGGGCCTGCCCCGTCTTTGATATGAGTCCACCTCAATGTATTCGCGGACTTGGGGGCGCTGTTTTTCTTTCCTCTTCACATATATTCATGTCCGCAAAAAGCGGCCTGAGCAGATTGCAAAGCATGGTCAGCTTTGAGGCGAAAATCAAAGCCCCCCCAATGCAGCAGGCCGCCCCTAACAGCAGCGTGTTTTGAACTCCTATTTTCCCGGCGATGCTTCCGGCGACAAGACTTCCAAAGGGCATGACCCCCATGAAGGACATTGCGTAAAGACTCATGATCCGGCCGCGTTTGTCCTCGTCGACAATCGTCTGTATGATCGTGTTGCTGGAGGCTATCTGGGTCATCATCGAAAATCCGGCCAAGAAAAGAAAGAAAACGCAGAACGTGAAGCTGCGAGAGAGCGCAAACGCTGCAACGGCAAGCCCGAATGCACCCGCTGCGGCGGGAATTACTTTTATTAGCCCATACGCATTTTTGCGGGAAGCAAGATATATAGTAGCGGAGAGCGCTCCTATGCCTGCCGCCGACATCAGAAACCCGAACGTGTGGGCTCCCCCGTGCAAAACGTCTTTGGCATACGCGGGCATGAGAACCAGGTAAGGCGCGCCCGCTATACTGAAGATCGAGAGCAGGGCGAGGATGGCGATAATCGGCTTAAAATTGCGGGCATAGTCAATTGCTTCGCGGAATTCGCCCCAGAACGGGCCGGTTTTCCTGCGGCGTTCTTTTCCAGCCACCCTGATGGCCTGAAGAGCGGCAAGCACAGCCACGTAGCTGATCCCGTTGATAAGAAAGCAAACCCCCTCCCCAACGGTAGAGATCATTATTCCTGCAACCATGGGGCCGATGAATCGAGCGCTGTTAAACATCGCCGAATTCAGCGCTATCACATTTCCGATGTCCTCCCTGTTTTCGACCATCTCGATCACGAATGACTGCCGTATGGGTATATCGAAGGCGTTTACCGTTCCAATGGCAATGCTCAGGGCGACGATGTGCCACGGCTCAATGGCCCCCGCCAGCACGAGCGCCGCAAGGACCAGCGCCTGAACCATGGAAAGCCCCTGGGTCCAGAGAAGCAGTTGCTTGCGGTTGAATCTGTCAGCCACAACACCGGCTAACGGGCCGAGAAAAAGCGTGGGGATCTGGTTGGAAAAGGCCACCACGCCGAGCAGAAGCGTCG
>OMSV01000180.1:0-1284 GCA_900290385.1 Syntrophobacter sp. SbD2
CCATAGTGTTCAAAGCCTTTCGTCTCCAGGTGATCGAACACTCGTTCTGGGTGGGCCGCGCCAATGCCTGTTTGAACACCAAGTTTACAGTCCCCGCATATAGAGGCACCATCTATGACAGGCAGGGGCGAGTGTTGTCCTACTCTGTTCCGCAACGTTCGCTTTATGCTTTTGGAAGCCAAATCGAAAACCCATCAAAGACTGCGGCACTTCTCAGTCAAATCCTGGACAAGCCGGCCAGATCGATCGAAAAAAAGTTCGCTTGCCGCCATTTCGTCTGGATAAAGCGCCACCTCTCAGATCAACAGGCCATCGAAATAGAGAAGCTAAAAGCTCCTGGTCTTAACCTCACCGATGAATACAAGAGGTTCTACCCGTACCGCGAGGTGGGCGGCCAAGTCGTGGGGTTCGTCAATATCGACGGCGCCGGTATTGAGGGCATAGAAAAATCTTTCGATGACGTGCTGCGATGCAGGCCAATCCCCGTATGTCAACAGAGGGACGGTGGGCGCAAGCCTATGTGGCTCAATTCAGCGGCGCCTCCCGCGCCTGCCGAGAGTTGCGGGGTAAGGCTCACACTGGACGCATTCATTGAATACGTTGCCGAATGTGAACTGGAGAAGGCGGTTCATACGTACAGGGCTAAAGGGGCTGAGGTGGTGGTCATGGATGCCGGCACCCGCGAAGTGCTCGCCATGACAAGTTGGCCTTTTTTCGACCCGAACATTATTCCGAAAAAAAAGGACACCAAAGAGGATTTTGGGCGCAACCACGCCATCTCGGACGCCTTTGAGCCCGGCTCGGCCTTTAAGGTGTTCCTTATGAGCGCCGCTCTCGATCAGAATATGGTCCGGGAGCACGACCGGATATACTGCGAAGGCGGCAAATGCTTCCTGGCCGGCCATTCCATAAAGGACGTTCACCCGCACGGCTGGCTCACCATGCAGGAGGTGATAAAATATTCGAGCAATATCGGGGCCGCCAAAATTGCGCTGCGTTTCGGCAGCGAAAAATTCGCCCGCTACATTAACGACTTCGGCTTCGGATCTCAGAGCGGTATCGATCTGCCGGGAGAATCCAAGGGGCTTGTGAGACCCCAAAAGAGGTGGAGACCGATCGACCTGGCCACGACCGGCTTTGGACAAAGCATTGGAGTTACAAGCCTTCAGCTCACCAACGCCGTTGCCGTGATAGCCGGCGGCGGACAATACGGCCCACCGATAATCGCCAGCACTGTACTTGACGCGGAGGGACGATCGGTTAAGCAATTCCAGTCGCTCAAAA
>OMSV01000180.1:1294-2150 GCA_900290385.1 Syntrophobacter sp. SbD2
CTTGACGCGGAGGGACGATCGGTTAAGCAATTCCAGTCGCTCAAAACACGAACAGTGATTCAAAAGAGGACATCCGAGCAGATTCGTGCTATGATGGCGTTAGTAACTGAGGAAGGAGGGACAGCGGCCAATGCGGCGCCCGAAGGTTACACGGCGGCAGGCAAGACTGGAACGGCTCAGGTCATGGACAAAATCTCGAAGCATTACTCTTCGGAGAAGTATACCTCAGTTTTTACCGGGTATATCCCGGCTGATCAGCCCAAACTGGTAATTACCGTAGTTGTCCACGAACCACAGGGGGCTATTTATGGGGGGGTTGTAGCGGTGCCGGTATTCCGGAATATTGCGGCAAAAGTGCTGCCCTACCTTGGTGTAATGCCCTCTGTGCCACATTCAACACCTGGTCCCAACATCCGCACTGCCAACGCCTCATCGGCTGATGTCAAACAGGTCTCTGGCAGCAAAAAAACTGCGGCCCAAAAACCCGGCGCCAAATCCGCTCAGAAAACAGCTTTGAAAAAATTGGCTTCTATAAAAAGCTCAGGGGTCGCTCCGAGTGTTGCGAATAAAATTCAGCCGGCTCCGGAGAGCGAAGCGACTGATAAGTACTCGCTAAAGATTGATGAGCGGGAACCCGGGGTTTATTAGCCAAGCTGTTTAATGCCTCTTTTCGGATGACAAATAGAAGCCGCCTTTCTGTAAAAATGGTATTGGTTCTAAAAGAAGTTTGTTAAATAAATAAAAACATAGCGATGCGAATCTGATGAAGACGCTCAAACAACTCATAGACGGTCTGGAAGTTATTGGCCCAAGCGGCAAGTTGGATCTTCCCGTGTCCAGTGTGTGCTATGACAGC
>OMSV01000180.1:2160-7801 GCA_900290385.1 Syntrophobacter sp. SbD2
TCCCGTGTCCAGTGTGTGCTATGACAGCAGGCAAGCCGAAAAAGGCAGCCTGTTTGTCTGCGTTTCGGGAAACCGTGCAGATGGGCATGATTTCATTGGCGACGCTGTATCGCGCGGCGCTGTTGCGATCGTTGCCCAAACCGAGATGCCGGCCGGCTTTACAATGGGTTTTGTACGCGTCCCGGACTCCCGCTCAGCGCTTGCCGCCATATCTGCGAATTTCTACGATCACCCGGCTTCCAGGCTCGAGCTCATCGGAATAACGGGAACCAATGGAAAGACTACAACCTCACTGCTCATCGAGAGCATTCTACGGAGCCGGGGATTAAGTCCGGCAGTCCTCGGCACTCTTGTCTACAGGTGGGCGGGAAAGCAAATTCCTGCTCTCATGACCACGCCCGAATCCCTGGACCTCCAGAGACTCTTTTACCGTATGCTCCAGGACGGAGTTTCACACGTTGTCATGGAGGTCTCATCTCATGCGCTCGCGCTTGGCAGGATTGCCGGATGCGAGTTCCGGACAGGGGTTTTTACCAATCTGTCACAGGACCATCTTGATTTTCACTCGACGATGGAAGAGTATTTTGCGGCCAAGCGGCTTCTTTTCTCGTCCCATCTCGACCCGCATCTTTCTGTGGCAGTAGTCAACGAAGACGATGATTACGGCAGAAGAATAATTGAAAACGGGACCCACGCAGCCAAAATCATCCGTTACTCCGGCACAATTTCCCCCGGCCCCCGTTTGAAAAAAGGGGAAAATGGCGTTTTCGTCGAAGAAGTCCGGTTCAGTCCCATGGGTATCAACGCGAAAGTCCATACATCTCGAGGGGAAATCAGGGTTGATTCCCCGCTGATGGGCAGGCTCAACCTATATAACATTCTGGCGGCGATATCTGCGGCAGTGTCTTTGGGTATTGCGTCAAACGCCATCGAAGAGGGGATCCGAAACCTTTCGAGCGTGGACGGGAGGCTCGAGCGCGTTGCGATACCGAGCCGGTACGGCTTTCAGGTAGTTGTAGATTATGCGCATACACCCGACGCAATGGAAAAGGCGCTTGCCTGTCTTCGCGAAATGACTGAAAACAAGCTTATCGCCGTATTTGGCTGCGGCGGCGACCGCGACAGGGGAAAGCGCCCGATCATGGGTAGAGTAGCCGCAGAGCTGGCGGACCTTGTAATAGCCACGAGCGACAATCCCCGGTCCGAGCCGCCCGATGATATAATCGACGAAATCGAGGCAGGAGTTAAACAGACGGGGATCTCGGTATTGGGACCTGCAGGAAGACTGTCAGCCGGCAAGGGCTACATTCGGGAAGTTGACAGGCGAAAGGCCATCAAGTTTGCGCTGGCGCTGGGTCGTCCCGGAGACACGATTTTTATTGGGGGCAAGGGGCACGAAACCTACCAGATCGTTGGAACCATCAGACATGCATTTGACGACAGGCTGGTGGTGAGGGAGTATTTTAACGGAAATGTTCAGGACTGTAGCGACACTGGCTGAGGCTGCGGGAGGCGAGATACTTTCCGGGGACCCCGGAGCGCAAGTCCGGGCGATTTCCACAGACACTCGGCATATTGCGCCGGGAGACTGCTTCATTGCCCTGCCCGGAGAAAACCACGACGGCCACGCCTTCGTTTCGGACGCCCTTAGTAAGGGCGCGGGCGCGGTAATCGTATCGGGGCCCACCGCCTTTGCCGGGGACACTTCCGCCGCCGTCATCAGAGTAGGCGACACCCTTTACGCTTCCGCCGCCGTCATCAGAGTAGGCGACACCCTTTACGCGCTCGGCGAACTGGCCCGGCGCCACCGAATGAAGTTCGACATCCCGGTCATCGCCGTCTCCGGCAGCAACGGCAAGACCAGCACGAAAGAGATGATCGCGGCCATTTTCAGCCGAACTCGCAAAGTGCTGAAGAACAAAGGCAATTTCAATAACCTGATTGGCCTTCCGCTCACGCTGCTCGGCCTGACAAGAGAGCACGGCGTAGCTGTCGTGGAAATGGGAATAAACGTTCCGGGAGAAATGGAGCGCTTGGCTCAGATCGGCGCTCCCACAGCCGCGATTATCACCAACATTCATCCGGCTCACCTTGAGGGACTTGAATCGATCGAGCGCATCATGGAACAGAAGGGCAAGCTCTGGGAATCATTGGATTCGGATGGCATTGCCGTGGTGAACGTCGATGACCTCATGCTTTCGCATTTCGCCCAACAGATCAAAGCCCGAAAAGTCACTTGCTCTCTCAGAAATGGCGTAGCCGATGTGTCCGTGTGCTCGAAGATTGTAGTTTCCCCAGGAAACACATCATTTCGAATAAAAGCAGGCGGCTTCGAGATACCTGTGTCGCTTCAGGTTATGGGCATCCACCATGCCCAAAATGCGCTAGCCGCAGCAGCCGCAGCCCTGAGTGCGGGGGCTCCAGCCGAGGAAGTCGGAGCCGGACTGTCCGGCTGCGCGCCGGTACGTCAGCGCATGAATTGCTTCAAGCTCCGCAGCGGCGGGGTCCTGGTTGACGATACCTACAACGCCAATCCCTGCTCAATGATTGCCGCCGTGGAAGCGGTCCTTTCCGCAAGCGCAGGCAGTCCTTTTGTGGCGGTCCTTGGAGAGATGCGCGAACTCGGTCGGGATAGCCCTGCCCTTCACTTCGAGGTGGGCAGAAAAGTGGGCGCTGCAAAACCGGGCAGGCTGATCACACTCGGGCCGCTGGGCATCGAGATACTCAAGGGAGCGCAGGCCGCCGGGCTCGATGAGTCTCTCTGTTTTCATGCAGCCGATCATGCCGAAGCATCGGATTTCTTGCGGCGGGTTGTGCCCGAGGGTGCATGGATCCTGGCGGCGGGTTGTGCCCGAGGGTGCATGGATCCTGGTCAAAGGCTCCCGCGGTATGACAATGGAAAAAATCGTCGAGGCGATGGCCGGGGAGTGTGCGTGAGAGGCAAAGATACCTCCGAAAAAACGCTCGTGGTTGGGCTTGGCGCATCAGGCCGGGCCGTATGCGCTTTGCTCCGAAGCCGGGGGGCCAAAGTGACCGCGACAGACCTGCGCTCCCGCTCTGAATTCAATGGCGCGCTGAACAGTATCGAGCAGGCGGGCTGCTCGCTGCGCCTGGGGACCCACCGACTCGAAGATTTTCTCGATGCGGACCGGATAATCGTGAGCCCCGGTGTTCCACTGGATATCGAGCCGCTTAAAGAAGCGAGGAGCCGGGGAATAGAAATAGCAGGTGAACTCGAGTGGTCCTGGCGCCAGGTCAGCCTCCCGGTGATTGCAGTAACCGGCACCAATGGGAAGACGACCACAACCGCCCTGATCGGCCAAATGCTCAAGCAGGCCGGAAGGCATCCCTTCGTTGGCGGAAATATTGGAACACCCCTCAGCCAGTGGATACTTTCCGGCGAGCATGCCGACACTCTGGTGCTCGAGGTTAGCAGTTTCCAACTGGATACCGCTTCCACCTTCCGCCCGGACATAGGCGTCTTGCTGAACGTAACGGAAGATCACCTGGACCGTTACGAAAGCTTCAAAGCTTACACCGATTCAAAGCTGTCTATTTTCCGACGGCAAAACAGCGCAGATTTCGCCATAATCAACGGCGACGACCCGATTTGCAGCAAGCGCATCGAGGAGATTCCGGGTAAGGTGCTGTCCTTTAGCAGTTCGGACTCAACCGCAAACGCCCTGGTTGAAGGCCGCGCCATCAAATTGGCCGTCCCGGGCAAAGGGAACTGTGAGATCGGGCTGGAAAAAACCAGGCTGCCGGGTTCCCATAACCGTGAAAACATAATGGCTGCGGCACTGGGCGCCATGTGCATGGAAGTCAGTGCCGGGGCAATTCAGGCGGCGGTTGACGAGTTCGGCGGCTTTGCCCACAGGGTAGAGTGGGTGCGCAACTGGAAGGGAATCGGTTTCTACGACGACTCCAAGGGGACCAATGTCGGTGCGGTGGTCAAAGCACTGGAGGGGCTTGACCGGCCCGTGATGCTACTGCTTGGTGGAAGGGATAAACTCGGCAGCTACGAACCGTTGCTCGCGCCGCTCCTTGCCAGGGGCAAGGGGATTTTCGCCTTTGGGGAAGCCGGTCCGAGAATTTACGGCCAATTATACGGAAAGGTCCCGGCCGGAATTTATCCGGATTTGGACTCAGCCTTCCGGGATGCGATCAGCCGAGCCTCGCCGGGAGACGTTGTCCTGCTCTCACCCGCGTGCGCCTCTTTTGACCAGTATGAGAGCTACGGGCACAGGGGGGATCATTTCAAAAAGCTTGTGGCGGAGCTTGGGGATTAGATAATCTCGACTGGAGAATGGATTGATCAGAACGGCATCATACGCACCTTCGGCTATAATGGCCGACTCGACTGAAAAACAGCGCCTCGCCTGGAAACCTCTCCCCCTGGAGGTCCAGCTCTGGGTCGAAGTGTCCCTGCTGATTGCCTTCGGATTAATAATGATCTACAGCGCCAGCTCCATTCCAGCTTTGACGAGATTCTCCGACCCGAATCATTATCTCAAGCGCCAGCTTTTTTACGTTGCGCTGGGGATCCCGATCATCTACATAGTGAGCCGCACGTCCTACCGCTCGTACAAAGAATATTCGGGCCTCATGCTGCTTTGTACGATTGCGATGCTCGTTATGGTGCTGATTCCGGGACTCGGGGCAAAGTACAACAACGCCCGGCGCTGGTTTGGCTTCGGCAGCCTGCACATCCAGCCCGCCGAGTACGCCAAAGTTGTCTGGGTTTTATTCCTCAGCAACGCTCTGGTAAAAAAACAGGACCGCATAAAGGAATCGCGCGTAAGCTTCTGGCCCTTCATAGTCCTTTGCGCCATATTCAGCGCCCTGCTGCTCAAAGAGCCCGACTTCGGCACTGTCCTCATGTTCGTGATCCTCATGGTCGTCATGCTGGCGACGGCAGGGGTCCCGTGCCGTTATTTCTTTCTCATGGCCCCCTTTACCGCCTTTGGACTCTATAGGTTCGTTTACCTCGTCCCGTACCGGCGCGTTCGGTGGGAGACTTTCCTAAATCCCTGGGCCGATCCCCTTTATTCGGGATATCAGCTCATTCAGGGATGGATAGCGGTAGGCTCGGGCGGTCTTTTCGGAAAGGGCCTGGGAGCCGGACAGCAAAAACTTCTTTATTTACCCGAATCTTACACTGATTTCATCCTGGCCGTAATCGGAGAGGAGTTGGGATTTATCGGCATTGTGCTGACCTGTCTGCTCTTCTATTTGCCTTTCCGCACCGGCCTTCAAATTTCAAGGGAAGCTCCCGATTTTCTCGGAAGCATGCTTGCGCTCGGACTTACTATGCTGCTCGCCCTCCAGGCTTTGCTCAATATGGGAGTCGTACTGGGGCTGGTCCCCACAAAGGGCATGCCGCTTCCTTTTATTTCTTACGGGGGCAGCGCATACACCGCGAACTGCTTCATTGTCGGCCTGCTGATGAGCATCGCCAGGAGCTGTGAAAAAAGAACGGACAACTATGCCGGCTAAACGCCTCTGGTCATAGACAGGCTAAGGAGAGCGTGGAGATACACAGATTATGTTTAAACGTTATCAACATATACATTTCATCGGGATTGGCGGGATAGGAATGAGCGGCATAGCCGAGCTGATGCTCCACCTCGGCTACAAGGTG
>OMSV01000181.1:0-5019 GCA_900290385.1 Syntrophobacter sp. SbD2
CTTTCCATTTTTGTCTCCCGAATTCAACTGCGCCCGGTTTAGTTTCAAGCTGTTAGCGCATCACCACTTTCTGATCGGGCCTGGGCGGCCCCAGGCTGAACTGATTTCGGCCAATCTCCGCCAACCGTTGCGGGTCTTGGAATCGAGACCACTCAATTGTCAGCTTCCGATGAACAGTGCTGAGGAGTTCGCTTTCTTCGTAAGTTTTTGAAATCCGATAGCCGTTTTGGATTTGCTGAACGTAGAGCCAAACGTAAAACATCGCACTTGCGACGAAAACAACGCCCAGAAGTATTGCCGACGTTAGCCAGGCCCACATGCGCACAGAGGCAGGCGCCCTTTGCCGGAAGCTGGGATCCCGCGACGGCTTCATGCTGAAAACAGGGGCGTTCTTAATAGCTCTGTTCATGTGTTGCTCGTCAAATTTCCCATTGCGGCCTCCCGTGACCGGGACCGGCGCAATGGAAGTCTCGCGCAAATCTGCGCTCGGTTGACATGCAGAACATATCTGCCATGGCCATTCCGTAAGAACTTTGAGGCTCGATATGATCTGCAAGGTCGCGCTTGAAAAGAAAATGTGTTGAAGGGCGGCCGCTTCTTGAAAACCTTTTCTTTGAGGTGATAGCCTGCATAATTACACCCCCATTCTGCTAAATTATCATGTGAAATTCTCTAAACCTCCGATCTGGTCGGAGTCATCCTTGTGTATTGCTTATTCCCCCATCCTGAGCTTTGGTCCCTTTTTTCGCGGGAAGAAGCTCTCCGGACGGTCACCCCCGCGGCCGTCCGGAAAAGCTTCCCTCCTTCCCCCCTTTTCCCCGAAACCACTAACTATCCCCTTTCGGGGTGAATCCGGCTAGATTCCCCTGCAGGTCCCCTCAAACCCGGAAGGAAAAAAGCCGTGGCGCACTGCCAATCTAACCTTTTGACAATCTACACTCAGTCCGGTGTTTCCGATGGACACCGGCTTAATTTCTCGGCTGCCCTGAGCTTTGCGCTGCGCGCGCGCGGGTTGTGCTCAACTTCATCCAGCGAAGGCCGGAGAGCTTTTTTGGTAAGTAGCCGAACGAGCGGTCTACCTTCGCACTCGCACGCAGCGCGCTCGCGGGGACAGCGGCACGACCGTGCCCAGTTCCTGAACGTCTCTTTTAGTATCCTGTCCTCAAGTGAATGGAAGGCGACCACGCAGATCCTGCCTCCGGGTTTGAGAACGTCCAGGGCTTCGGGCAGAAATCGATCCAAAGAATCGATCTCCCGGTTGACCGCTATCCGCAGGGCTTGAAAAGTGCGTGTGGCTGGGTGAATACGGAAAGAGTCCCTGGTCTTCGGGACGTTTTTCCGTATCAGTTCGGCAAGTTCCCGCGTGTTCTCAATGCGGCCCTTTCGCCGTACCGCCACAATCGCGCGCGCGATCCTTCTCGACAGCCTCTCCTCGCCGTACCGGTAGATCAAGTCGGCCAGGTCCCTTTCGGGCAGCGTATTGACAAGGTCTGCCGCCGTCTGAGGCAAATCGCGATTCATCCGCATGTCTAACGGCCCTTCTCTCAAGAAACTAAATCCTCGTTGCGCATCCTCGATCTGAAGACTCGAGACGCCGAGATCGATTACGATTCCATCGACCCCCTGTATGCCGTGCTTGCGAAGAACCCGGCGTATATCGGCAAAGTCAGCTTTCTCCAGAATGAGTCTTTCTTCATAGCCGCCGAGTCTTTCGCGCACACGTGCTATCGCGTCCCAGTCCCAGTCCATTCCGAGCACGACCCCCTCCGCCGCGCTTTTTTCCAGAATGGACCGGGCATATCCCCCTCCCCCGATTGTGCCGTCAACGTAAATGCCGGCACGTTTGCAATTAAGAAGTTCAAGCACCGGTCCGAGCATAACCGGAATATGTTGACTTTCATTTGGGCTTTCATCCATACTAGAGCCCGGAATTAGCGATTGTTTCCATTATCTTTGGCTCGTTCTGTTTATCCCGCACAACCTGGAGGTCATACGTAGCCTTGTTCCAGATTTCAAAAGTCGCGAGCATTCCGACAATGATTACCTCCTGGTCAAGGTGAGCATCTTCACGAAGGAGGGGAGGTATCAGTATTCGCCCCTGATTGTCGAACTCGCATTTCTCAGCGCCCGAAATGAAAAGCCGCACGAAGGATCGATGCTCGTGACGAACCTGGGAAAGATCCAATGCTTTGGCTTCCATCTCATCCCACTTCTCGGGTGGGTAGGCAACGAGGCATTCCCCGTATTGGGAGATAATGAGAGCGTCGGTGTAATTGTTTTGCAAGACTTCCCTGAATTTTGCGGGTATTCGCAGGCGCCCTTTGGCGTCGAGCCTGGCGGCTGAGCGTCCTCTAAAGTTGGGTGAGTCCAAAATACCCACTTTTTGCCCCTTTTGCCCACAATTAACCACTTAGGGCAATTCTGTAAGCCCGAAATCCGGGTTTGTCAAGCTATTTTTTCGTTCTCATTGGAAAAATTCCCAAAAATAATTGGATGTCATGAGGGATTTAAGGATCAGTCTCTTAATGGATCAATTCCTTAATTCCTAAACTGCGCTCTTTATGCTAAATCTTATTCGGGCGCCGGGATGCCTTCGAAGGGTATTTCACCTGCCCGAAAAGCCTCTGCTTGAACCCTAATGGCCTTCCTTCCATGGAGCAGGGGCTTTTTGACTCAAGCCGGAGCGAGGATTTCGATGAACGAGGACGATGAGAAAATCCTAAAGGTGACAAAAGAAGTGCTGATAAAATTCATTGAAATGGGAACTGTCTCGCCTATGAATTTCGACGAGAAATTCCGGAGCATCTACTGGACCATTAAGGACACGGTCGTAAGCGCCCGGTTGGCCGACCTGCAGGTCTCCTCGACATCGGAAGGAAAAACGCCCGAAAAATAAGGCCCCGGCCACCCGCCCCGCCTCGCGGGGCGTCGTGAATCCGATGTGGGTCGGCGCGGGTTATGCCGCCTGGCTGCTTTAAANNGGCATATAAAACGATACTCCTTGATGATGAATTCCTCCCCGCAATCGTTGCAACGCCCGGTCAGGAGCACCTGCTCGATCTCCAGGTTGACCCCTTCAAAGGGCGTGTCTTTGGTGATGATCTCAAAACAAAAGGTCAGACTGTGGGGAAGCACGGCCCTGAATTCCCCGACCACCAGGCGAATGGTGCTCACCTTGGTCGCCCCGTGACGGGCCATTTCCTGTTCCACAATGTCCAAAATACTCTGGGCAATCCCCATTTCGTGCATTAACTGTTCCCGGCTTTTAATGGTTCATTTTTTTCATACGTCAACAGGGTGAGGTTGAGGTGGGCGCCCAATGGCTACAAGGGCGCCAAAACAGGGTTCGGTGTTGTCTGCCTGAGAGTGCCTGAGGCCGAATCATTTATAGGCCGAGAAGTCCACGCCCCTTGCCTTGCCCCTCTCTTCAAACCAGGCATCTTCATTTATCGGTGGAGGAACAATCTTTTCATGATCTTTACGAATCAGCCGGATAGCCTCGCCGGAGCAAGTGCTGATGCAAAGGCCACAACCAATGCACTTTTCCGGATCGATTTGGTAAGCCTCTTCCCCTTCTTCGATGGCCTTCACCTGGCAACGTGTTTCGGCGCAGATTCCGCAACTCAGACATTTTCCCGAATCGATCTCGGCGTAATAATGGGAATTGATCACCTTGGAGGCCGGGATGCCCAATTTATTGATGGCCCCTAATACCCCGCAGCAACAGCCGCAACAGTTACAGATATAGATATTCCCCCACTGTTGATTAGCCGTAAGGTGCACCAGCCCTTGTTCTTCCGTGTCCTTCAGCAAGGCATAAGCCTCCTCTTTGCTCAGCACACGACCATGGGAGTAGTTATCAAAAACCCCGGGCACCGGGGCAATGGCCAAACAAACTTGCATCGGCCGGACGCAGGGGTGGCCTAACAATCCTTGCTCCTTCTTGCAGATGCAATCTTGGACCCAAAAGGATTGATTCTGTTCAATAAGGGTGGAAACCCTCTCATAGGATAAGGCCTCCTGCTGCACGACGATCTCTTTTTCAATAGGCAGCACTTGCATCAATTGGGGTGTCTTGGAAAAAAACTGCTTCCCATAGACCGGTTCGAACTCTTCATTGAGTTTGGCGAAATCTCTGTCTAATCGTTCATTTTGAAACTCATAAATCCCAAAAACCCAGGGCATCATCTTAAAGAGCCATGTGCCGCCAAGGTCGATGGCAAAGAGCTGCCCTGCCTTGCCCATGGCTTTCAACCTATTCTCCAGACCCTCCAGAGGGCGTCCGGTTCTCTTGGCCACCTGCTCGACCGTTTCAAAGGAAAGTCTCATATCGCAAAAAAGGTCGGCCTGGTCCGGGGTGAAAATCTTCTTGAGTAACTTGAGTTCCACGCCGCTTTCCGTAGCCGGGAATCCATTCGGCAAGGTATCCAGGACTCGGGCCAATTTCAAATAGAGTTCTTCTTCCACTATTTTTCTCCTTTAGGTTCTTTCTCTATCCTTAAGTCAACAGCCTTGGGTGACTACCTCTCCCACCCGATGGCTTTCAGCCTGAGAAAATGGATTTTAGCCTGAGGAGCAAACTTATATCCCCGTCGACCTTGTATTTGCCGGTCATGAAAGCTTGCTGCCCGTCAATCTCACCTTTGGAGACCGCAAGCCAGACGTCCGCAGGAGTCTTGACGATCACATCGGGCTTTGCGGCAGGGCCGGAGTGATAAGTGCAAATCCCGCCGGCTATCTGCAAATGGGCCGTAAAGCTCTCGCTTCCGGTGACCTCGAATTGGTAGACTGCCTCCAGACCCCCGGCTGCGCCCGGATTGAAGCCGTAAGGCATCGAGCGCAGCAACTCCTCACAAGTCCGGGCCGCCTGAGGACCTGAAACGTCCGGCTTGTTCCTGTCCCTTGCGGGTTTTGCCTTCTTGCTTTCTGCGATCATCTCCGCGATCCATGCCTTCCGGAGTTCACTATTGACCTCAACCCTGGTTTCTTTCTGCTGAATATATGCCTCAAATCCCTCAT
>OMSV01000181.1:5029-5183 GCA_900290385.1 Syntrophobacter sp. SbD2
TCGGCCGCCCTCGCCTCAACGGCCTCCTTGCCGATAAACTCGCCCGGCCCCGCCGCCATCGCCGTGAGGCTGCCCACTGAAAACGCGCCGTAGCTGCGCATGGAGAAACCGAGATAACTAGCGGTATCGGTTTCACCGTAACCTGCCGAGACGC
>OMSV01000163.1 GCA_900290385.1 Syntrophobacter sp. SbD2
GCCCCCGGCGTCGCTTTTCCAGCCCTCGACTCTTTCTTCGATATTGCTGCCGGTCTCTTGTAAGTTGGCGGCCTGGTTTATAGTTCACCCTATGTTGTGCACAGCATCGCACAAATCCCTCCTAGATGGAAGGCCATACGCCCACATCGATACGTTCGGGGGTCGGACCACGCTAAAGCTTGCCTGCTCAAGGATTGAGCGGTCCCGATTGGCTAAGGGATTGGGATTTTGTTTTTCACCGTTCACAGTTCACCCTTTCACCCCTCCCCCCCTCTTTTCCTATTCACAATTCACAATTCACACTTCGCGCTACTTGCTTCCTGCTCCTCGCTACCGTCTGTTTGCCGCTTCACGTTGCCGTTTCTATTGCCGGTTCTGAATGCCGCCTCTCGTTGCCGTTTGGCAAAACAAAATTACTGCGCGGTACAATAGCGCCAACCAAATTGCAGATGTCGAAGGAATCGGGGAGTTGAAATTGGTTTCTCACTGTTCCTCGCGTAGCGATAGAACCAAGAGGAGTTATTTTTAATTGTTCACTGCTTCCTGCTCCCCGCTTCCCGCTTCCTGCTTCCTGCTTCCCGCTCCTGTTATTACCTGTTATCGCAGAGAATATAATCCAAAACTGTCAATTAAATCAGTTTGTTGCGCGATCAGCCCCTGTATTTGCCCTGTATTTACAGGAATTACAGTAAGCCAATGAGACTCTTTGACAAATAAATATGAGTATCGGATTTTCACTTTTAGGCTCTCAAATCCTGAACCTGTGCTGTTTCTCTCAGAAGAGTCCTTCGTGAGAAAATCATTTTAAGCCGGCGACCAGGAAGAGCACCAGGAACACGAAGGAGGTACGAGGAAAGGGTGCGGCAGACGAATGTTCTGCCCGCCAACTCTTAAATTGACTGCTGTGGGCTTTAGCCGGAAGTTATTCTATTAACTTCCGGCTACGTCTTCGCGTGAGCCATAAAAGAGAGCGTCCTCCATATCTCCCCACAGAAGCTGAATGGAGGAAATGAGAGCGACAGCAGCGGTCTCCAGGCGTAATGTCCTTGGCCCAAGGCTCACGGGCTTGAACCCTGCGCCAATCAGCGCAGAACTTTCCACCTTGTCCCAGCCTCCTTCGGGGCCTAGAACGGCCAAAACCTGGTGAATATCCGGTCCCGTTTCGCTGCGTAAATTCTTCAGCCCCTCGCCAGGCTCGCGCTCAAGCGCAAATATCTTCAGAGTGTGTTCCGGAGCCCTTTCGTCAGCTTCCAATGAGGTTAGAAAATGGCCCAGGTCCTCGAAAATCTCAATTTGAAGCCTTTTTGTCCGGCCGCACTGGCAAATAGCCTCGTTCGCTATTTTGGACCAGCGTTCCATTTTCTTTTCGGCGGGTTTGCCGTGAAGGCCGTATTGGCTTCTCAGTGCGCGGAAAAAAGCCAGGCGCAAGACGCCCATTTCGGTCGCCTGTCTTACAACAAGGTCCATCGTATCCGACCGGACAATTCCGATGCCAAGTACGATGGCCAGCGGCGATTCGCACGCCGGGCGCTCCAGCTTCCCTATCAGGGAGACGCTGACGCTTCCCCGGCGCATTCCAGTGATCACGCATGCCCAAGCCGATCCCTGGCCGTCAATCAGTTCTATTGATTCTCCCANNCTACATCCCGAGCAGATAGGAAAAGTACCAGTGGTAGAAAAGCTCGCCCCAAAATATGTATGATATTGCGCCAAAAGCGAGAAAGGGGCCGAAGGGCAAAGGTGAGCCGAGGCCTTTTCCCGATCGCCACATAAGAGGCAGGGCGACAATCAAGCCCGAAACCGACGCTGCCAGGATGGTAAATGGGATTGCCTTCCACCCGAGGAAAGCTCCTATCATCCCCAGCAACTTTATATCGCCACCGCCAAGCCCTTCCTTATGCCTCACAAGCACATACACCGCTGCGATCAGGTAGAAAATCCCGCCGCCCAGAATTATCCCCATTAGCGACTCCTGCCAGGAAAGCCTGGGGGTAAAGAAGGAGAGCGCCAGGCCCAGCACGATGCCAGGCAGCGACAGAATATCGGGAATCAGAAAAGTATCGAGGTCGATCGTGGTGATTATAAGCAGGAGCGAACAGAAGAGGAACTCAATTGCCAGTTGAGGATGAAGTCCATATCGGCGAAAGAGGAGCAGCGCCAAAAGGCCGCTTAGTCCTTCTACGAGCGGATATCTCGGAGATATCGAGACCTTGCAGTGGCGGCACCTGCCGCCCAGCAAAAGATAGCTAACCAATGGTATATTATCGTAGGGAGCAATCGCATGTCCGCAGGCCGGACACCGGGAAGCCGGCCGTACAATCGACTGACCTGCCGGTAACCGGTAAATGACCACATTGTAAAAGCTGCCAAATATGCACCCGACTATGAAGGCCATAATCTGGCCGCCAATTAACGGGATTGATCCAACCAGGGCCTCACCCATTCTTCACCAGTTCCTGTTCAGGTTCTTCTTTCTTTTTGAACTTACAGGACGGATTTATGCAGAACAGGGTCCCGTTACCCGTTTTCCCCTGTCGGCGAAAAAGAACCGGGGCATTGCATGCCGGGCAGCTCTCCTGAACCGGTTCGCCTTGAAAGAGCATTTTGCACGCCGGATATTTATTGCACCCGTAAAAACGGCCCCGCTTGCCCGTACGCGCCACCAAATCGCCGCCGCACCCTTCGCGCGGGCAGTGGATGCCGGTAGAAACGGGACGGGCATTCCGGCAAGCCGGATACCCTGTGCAGGCAAGAAAAGGGCCGTAGCGGCCCCGCTTCAGCGCCATGGGTTTGCCGCATTTCTCGCAGACCTCCCCGGAAAGGACGGGCTGCTTTTGCTCGATGGGATGAATATGTCCCTTTTCATCCCTTTCATAATCCGAGGTAAACGAACATTTAGGATATCCGCTGCACGCCAGAAACTGACCGTTGCTGCGGCTCAAAAGGATGGCCAGGGGTTTGGAGCAGCGAGGACAGTTGAGGTCCGTAGGCCATCCCGCGCTCTTCAGGTTGGCCATCCCTTTGCGGGCGGACTCCAGGGTCTTTGAAAAAGGTCCGTAGAACTCGCTCAAAAGATGCTGAGAGCTGCCTCCGCCATGTTCTATCTCGTCGAGATCTTTTTCCATATTGGCGGTAAACTTCACATCCACTATGTTCGGGAAATTGGCCGAAACAAGCCCGTTGATCATCACTCCCAGCTCTGTGGGGAGCAGCCGCTGTTTCTGGCGCAAAACATACTCTCTCTCCAGAACAGTGGATATTATCGTAGCGTAAGTGCTGGGCCTTCCGATTCCAAGGTCTTCGAGCGTTTTTATCAGAGCAGCTTCCGTGTACCTTGGCGGAGGCTGGGTAAAATGCTGCTTCGGTTCTATTGCCAGAAGGTCGAGGGGCTGACCCTCAGAGAGGTCCGGGAGTCTCTGGTCGGATTTCCCGTTTTCCGGCTCATCCCTCCCCTCCTCATAGAGGGCCAAAAATCCCTGGAAAACGATCACCGAACCGATCGCTCTCAGGGTATAATCGCCCGCCGCAACGTCTATAGTAGTTTGATCTATCAGGGCAGGGGCCATCTGACAGGCTACAAACCTTTTCCAGATAAGGGCATAGAGGTTCAACTGCTCTTTGGTGAGGTACTTTGATACGCTTTCCGGGGTATGGCCGACATCCGTAGGCCGAATCGCTTCGTGCGCTCCCTGAGCTGTCCGGCTGGATTTGTAAAAGATCGGTTTTGAAGGCAGGTATTTGTCTCCCCACCTGCTCGAGATAAACTCTCTTGCCTCCTGCACCGCATCCTGGGAGAGCCGGGTAGAATCGGTACGCATATATGTGATGAGGCCAACAGCGCCATCCTGCCCAATTTCGATTCCTTCATAGAGCCTCTGTGCTATACTCATCGTCTGTTTGGCCGAATAGTGAAATTTCCGGGCGGCGTCCTGCTGGAGAGTGCTGGTAATAAAGGGAGGGGATGAGCTTTTCTGCCGCTGTTTCTTTTCGACCTCGCTGACGCGATAGGTTGCGGAATTGAGCGCTTGCACATGCCGCTCGGCTTCTGCATGCGAGCCGATAGCGCACTTTTTCTTTTTGTACCGGATAAGCTGGACGGAAAAGGACATTGGACCCGAAGAAGAATCGGGGTGAGGGCTCAACCGGACATCGATTGTCCAATATTCCTGCTTCTCGAAAGCGCGGATTTCTTCTTCCCGCCCGCAGATCAGCCTCAGGGCAACAGACTGCACCCTTCCTGCGCTGAGACCCGCTCTCACTTTCTCCCACAAAAGAGGCGAGATCATATACCCGACGAGACGGTCTAGGATTCGCCTTGCCTGCTGAGCCTCATAAAGCTTTCGGTTAAGTTCGTTCGGCTTTTCAAGGGCTTCCTTGATCGCCTTGCGCGTAAGCTCGTAAAAAAGAACTCTTCGAATCGGTTTTTCTGTGGCGCCGATTTCTTCGGCGATATGCCAGGCGATTGCCTCTCCTTCCCTGTCCGGATCAGGGCCCAGATAGATTGCATCGGCCTTGGAGGCGGCCTTTCTCAGGTCCTCGATTATTTTTTTCTTTCCACGCAAAACCTGGTATTGCGGCTTGAATTCTCCATCGAGGTCGATACCCAGCTTATTGCCGGGAAGGTCCTTGACATGGCCGACGCTGGCTTTAACGATGAAGTCCTTGCCCAGATAGCGCTCAAGGGTCCTCGCCTTGGTGGGAGATTCAACAATGAGGAGCGATTTTGACATTCGGAGATTACCTCTCAAAACTCGTTATATTATAGTCCAGAAATAAAATATTTACCCGGCAACTGAGAGACAAGTCCTCTGAGTTCCAGTTCGAGCAGTATCGCGGCGGTATGCTGGACCGCCATATTTGCCTCCTGAGCTATTTCATCAATATGCTTCGGAACTTTATCCACAGTTCTCAAAAGGACTCTTTCCTCCGGACTGTATGACGCCTCGATGAACGGGGAGGACGAAATTGTTTCCTCATGGCTGTGCGGCTTTTCCACCCCAGCCAGTGCTTTTGCAGAGGGGGACAGGGAGGATTGTGCCGGACGGATAAGAGGCCGGATTTCTTCCAGAACGTCTTCGGCGCATTCGACCAGCTTGGCGCCCTGCTTGATAAGCCGGTGCGCACCCTTGCTGCGCATGCTTTGTGCGATCCCCGGGACTGCAAAAACTTCCCGGCCCTGCTCCAGGGCGAAACGAGCGGTTATAAGCGAACCGCTTCTTTCGGCTGCCTCCACTACGACAACGCCGAGAGAAAGGCCGCTGATTATGCGGTTTCTCGATGGGAAATTGCCGGAAGAGGGGGGGGCGCCGGGCAGAAATTCAGTCAGCAAAGCTCCGGTCCGGGCTATTTGTTGCCTGAGATCGACGTTTAGAGACGGATAATTGACATCCAGCCCGCAGCCAAGAACAGCCAATGTCCTGCCCTGGGCTTTGAGCGCTCCACGGTGCGCGGCGGAGTCTATTCCGAGCGCAAGGCCGCTCACGACGGTGAGGCCGCTAAAGGCCAGATCTGAGCTCAACCTTTCAGCAAATATAAGTCCCGCTGGGGAGGCGTACCTCGATCCGACCACGGCAATGGAGACCAGGTCTCGAGGCAGGAGTGCGCCCGAGGAGAATAAAACGGCAGGAGGGTCCGGGATTTTGACCAGATTTGAGGGATAGTCATCATCACCGATACATATCAGCCGGAAATTCTTGTTCTTAAGGTACGTCCACTCCGTTTGCGGGTCTCTGACAAACTGCTTTGCGGCGAGCGCATGGAGCGGTTTGTCTCGGGCCATGCCGGTTTCGCATAACTCCTTGAGTCGCGCGGCAAGGACCCTTTCGGCAGACCCGAAAACCTCCAGCAGGCGCAGGATGGACCTATTTCCCAGGCCTGGCACGAGCTTGAGACTGAGCCATGCAATCCGATTGCGCTCCCGTTCGATAGAAATGGAATGAGAATTGCCTATGTCCGTATTGCTTTGCTCCCGTTAAAAATATTTTGGGCGGCCATAATCCGTTCGTGCCGAGGCCCGTTCCCGCCAAGGTGGGATGCTGAAGGGTGTCAGACTGAACGCCGGGCTCTGAGAGTCAATTATCGAGAGCTGGTCGCACGCTCAGGATAAGTATATGGCGACGCCGGATTTGTCAAATAATCACGATAAGTTTAAAATGCGAGATGCGGAAAAACTACACCTGAAAGATTGGCGAATAATGAATCGAGCGCCGCGACCATTAGCCTCAAAGCCTGAACTGCTTTCGCCGGGCGGCAGCCTGGAAAAGCTAAGGATTGCCTTTTTGTACGGCGCCGACGCGGTCTATGTTTCGGGAAAAAATTTCGGGCTGCGTGGTTTTGCTCATAATCTTGACACCGAGGAACTGGCGGAGGCAAGCCTTATCGCTCATAGGCTCGGCAAAAAAATGTATGTGGCCGTCAATATCTTTATGCGCCAGCCGGACATTAAGAAAATCCCCCCGCACCTCGAATACCTCCAGGAGCTTAAGGTCGATGGTCTCATAATCTCGGACCCGGGCCTACTGTTGCTTGCACGCAAATATGCTCCTGAAATCCCCATTCATCTTAGCACCCAGGCAAACACGACCAATTCGTCGAGCGTGGAATTCTGGCAAGAGCAGGGAGTGCGCCGGATAAATCTGGCCCGCGAATTGAGTTTTCGAGAAATGGCCGAGATCGCTGGAAAATCTAAGGCCGAAATCGAAATATTCGTCCACGGTGCCATGTGCATGTCCTATTCGGGTCGCTGCCTGATGAGCGCCTTTCTGAATCATCTCCCCCCGCCTTTAGAAAAGGCGGCAGAAAAGAATGCCCCACGCCCCCGAAGGAGTGTGAACCGGAGCGCTAACAGCGGCTTCTGTACCCAACCGTGTCGGTGGTCCTGGGGGCTGGTCGAAGAAAAGCGGCCCGGCGAGTTTTTTTCGGTGCAGCAAGATTCGCGCGGCACTTACGTATTTAATTCAAAGGACCTCTGCCTGCTGGAGGAGATCGGCTCACTGGCGCAGCTCGGAATAGACTCGTTCAAAATAGAGGGCCGCATGAAGGGACCGCTTTACGTGGCCAGCGTAACGCGGGCCTACCGGCAGGCGATCGACCGCTGTGCGGAGCGTTGCACGGCTTACGGAGGACGGAAGACGGAGTACAGAGTCGAACCGAACTGGGTTGAAGACCTGCAAAAAGTGAGTCACCGCCCCTACACAAAAGGTAATCTGTTCGAGAGTGCCCAAACGCAAGAATCAAATGTGGAAACGCGGATTTCATATCTCCAGACTCATACCCTCGCAGGTCTGGTACGTCCCCGGCCTGATGGCGATTCAATGTCGGCGGACCTGGAGGCCGGGGGAAAAATATTTGTTGAGACCAGATCGAGGCTTGTCACCGGCCGGAGGCTTGAGTTTCTTTATCCCGACGGGTCGAGTGCTTATCATCTTCTTGATTCGTTTGAAGACATCAACGGCAATCGCCTCTCGGAAGCTCATCCGAACAGGTGGATCAGGTTCTGCGTTGATTTCCCGGTCTTTCCATTTCAGACTGTGAGAGTCTCAAACAAGGTTGGGCCCAAGGCGGAGACGGAGTTCATTGATCTCTGCGAGCCGTTGATGTAATAATACCACCACATTGCCACTGTCGTTGTGTGGGAGGCGGCTTTGAGTAGACTTGAAAATGTTCAACCGGGGCGCTAGGCAAACGGGTGCCCGATTCAAAAACAATGCTCTCTGATGGAAGAAATTGGACTGCTGCGCGAACGGTGCCGCAGACTTGAGGAGATTTCCTTCGTCGATGCGCTCACAGGCCTCTATAACTTCCGATATCTGCAAAAATCTCTAACAATAGAGATGGAACGGACGCGGCGAACTAAGCTCCCCACCGGCCTGGTGATGATCGACCTTGATCATTTCAAAAATGTGAACACCCGCTACGGACATGAATGCGGAAATGTTGTTCTTACCCAGTTTGGCAAAGTCCTAAGAGAGAATGTTCGGGTCATGGACGTGCCCTGTGCCGCTATGGGGGCGAAGAATTTGCCCTCATTTGTCACAGCGCTGCTCTCAGAGAGTCTGTGGCAATCGCGGAGCGGCTGCAGGAAATCATTCGCTGCAATCAGCTCACGTTCGGTACGGAGACCCTAAGGGTTACCGCCAGTTTCGGCGTAGCCGTTTTCCGTTTCAACGATGAGTGTACGGTTGGCGGATTTCTGAACAGGGCCGACCGGCTTCTGTACTAGGCAAAAAATTTGGGCAGAGACCGGCTATGTGCGGAGAAACCAAGCCCTTTATTCATGCCGGACGAAGTTACAGCCAGCGAAAAGGCGGCGTTGTTTTCCGCGATGGAAGAGAGTGAATAGGCCGGAGGCGGGAGGCCTCGTCGCGGAGCGAGCAAAGCGCCCTCATCCATTCTTCCTTCGGTAGAGGATCCTTTTTCCCCGGTCCTAGCCCTGGGGTTTCCCTAAGCCGCATGCCCTCTCAGCACTTTCTACTACAGCTTTATATCTCACATGAACGAAATTTCTGTCGAAGTCCATCTCCTCCTTTAGCATGGCATCTTGTTCTTGCTTGGTAAAATAGACCATGCAAGGCAGAAAGAAGTTCCGGTCCTCCTTTTCGATGTGCTTCGGATAGAAGTCGACCAGGTATCGCATGCAAGCAATTATGCGGGAGATGGCTTCAGTTTCTCCCCGAATGTATTGCTCTTTGGCTTTAACCAACTGTCCCACTACTTCCCTTCCTTTGCGGTGCTCGTCGATCAGCTCATCAAGGATTCGTTGCAACTCACCCGTAAGAGGCTTCACCTTGAGGTCCCTGAAGAGGATGTCCTCTTCCTTTCCATGGTGGCAACTGTCCGTGTAGGTCCTGATGAAATCTACAGCTTCTTCCACGAATTCGATGTTTACTTCGCTCTTTTTTTCCATTTGGGTAAGTTGGGCTCCTATCACCCGGATCATCCTTTCGATGAGACGATGCTCGATCATTAGTGGGGCAACAGGCATCATGATATTTCCCTCCTTGTATTATAATTGGCCGGCGAGGTCCGGATATTGGCACAAACGGCTTTCCAGGCTGCCCTCCAGGTTACCGGAATGCTCGGCAACCTCAACCTGACTTTGTACCTTGCAAGCAGTTCCACAACCTAGAATCTCGGGCCGGGAGGGCATCCACTGGAATGCTTTCGGTACTTTCTCCGTCGTGCCTGATCTCGATAATGAAGGCTTTGATCGACTGGACCTCATAACGGTTGGGCGTTTGGCTTTTTCTCCGATGCGAAGGCTTTCTTGCGAAGAATTCTAATATCCCTGGTTTCCACAATAGGAATTCGAGGTAGAGCGTATCGGGAAGAGTGACTGCTTATCGCCCCAGGTATTAGCGTAAAGGCGCAAAGGTAACCTGCGCGCAGGACGGCGTGTTCGTCCAATGGCCTGAAGTCCCTGCGTTGGCCGTTGGGGTAACAGAAGCACCAGCATTCTTGACCTGTTTCATCTTGAATGCGCTGACGGCTCGAAAAGACTTCGGTGTACACTTGAGCAGACCCGGCTGCAGAAAGGATCTGGTGGCTTACAGTATGGGAACCGATTGTCATCCCGGCCGAAGCCATCGAACGAACTTGATCCCAACTCATCGAGTCAAATATTGTCCTGTTTTCTGACGCAATCTCAGCATTGCCGAACTGCTGTTCAAGGCGGCTAAGTATTTCTGCTTGCCGCGAACCGGGAAGCGTCTTGAAATAAAGCCTGATGTGCGTATCGCTTAAGGCATGTAGAGATGGGTCAAGCTTGCGCAGCTCCCCAGTGAGATCCTCCGTGGATACACGGGAGTGCAGCCGGTCCAGCCGGTCCCACCAAAAGTGTTGGACTTCCCTGTCAAGCCTTCCCGTAGTTACGAAAAATATCGCCTTAAGACCATATCTCTGGAGGACAGGAAAAGCGTGCATGTAGTTGTTTTCGTAACCGTCATCGAAGGAAATCGCCAATGAATATCTTGGAATGGCTGCCGATCCCGTAATGATCGCTCGAACCTGCTCTCCAGTTAATACCTTATATCGTCTAGAGACAAAGGCCATTTGGCTTTCGAACTCGTCCACGAAAAGAGTGTTCTCCGGTCGCAGCCCATCCGGGCATTGCTCTCTGGGGACAATACGGTGATAGTTCAAAACCAGCAGATTACGGCGTAAGAAATATTCACTTATACGCAGAGCATCTGTTACGGAAGGGAGGGAGCGAGCAATACGCCTGCCCATCGCACTAAATTTTGACATCAAAAGGGTTTCCCGGCCATTATAGCCCGATAAATTCCTCAAAGTGGATCGCCAGCGGGCGCCGAATCACATTCGGGGTCAGGTTGCACCCGAAAAAGCTTTTGAAAACCCCCGAGGCGCATGAAATCATACCATATGTCCATCAGAACACGCAAGTGCAATGCCGATCAGACCGGTCCGGGAGCTTTGGGGACACACCACTGCCCCCGCAGTTGACAGCCTTGTTTCCCTCCCCACCCTGTTGAAGAAGCTTAGGCGAAAATGATAAATCGAAGCGCCGGATCGACGCCCGGTAACGCCGAGGTCTTGATTCACCCATAGTGCGTTTGAAAACAATTGTGAATTTTTTTATACCACCGAAAACATTTTCAGGATGGAAAACAACGCTTCACCAATTTCCCCAGCGCGCGCAAAGGCCTCGTGATGTGCCATGTTGCCGAATTCTTGATCGATTTGATTGCTTCCCGGGCCTCATATATGGAATTGATTAAGGGTTTGCTCTCAGGCGGAAGCCGGCGGCAGCGCCTGATAAAATTACGAACTGGCCTGAACGAGCGCCAGGACCATGAATTCCACAATGTTTCAAACCGGCGGCTGAACTGATCTTTCCCTGCGACCTCGTGATACCCTTGCAGGAGGCGGGCAATGCCGCGCAAATCAGGTGACAGAGCTTCCAAATAGGGGCGAGCGCTGCGAAAAACATTGGCGGCCGGGTGAGTTGTTTGAATCATACTCCTTTGCTGGCGCCTGTACCAGAAGAGCTCTTCGGGCACCACCTCAAGACGGGCGCCTTTTAGAACAGCGCGCGCAAAGAACTCGTGGTCCTCGTACCCTACACCGTAATCTTCGGTGAATCCGCCCAACTTTTCGAAAGTTGATCGCCGCACAAGCGCATTAGCTCCTCCGAAGCAGTTTTTTACCGCCCCAACGTCTGCCGCTGCGCCCAACGGCAAAAGAACGTTATCCGGGACCTGAGAATAGGACGACGGCGCGGCGTTGCCGCTGAAAAGCTTCGCAACGCAGGTCAGGATGTCGGCCCCGCAATACCCGGCGACCCTCACGAACGTGGAAATCTCATGTGGTTCGGCATAGTCATCATCATCCATGAACAGCAGGTACTCGCCATGCGCATGCCTTGCCCCGGTATTGCGGGCTGCGCCGAGGTAGCTGTTTTCCTGCCGAATGATGCGCCACCCTCTACTCTGAAATTCCGGTTCAAGCCGGTCCAGAAAAGCCAGAGCCTCAGGTTGATCGCTTCCGTCATCCACAAGCAGCACTTCAAAATTAGGGTAGTCCTGA
>OMSV01000183.1:0-4757 GCA_900290385.1 Syntrophobacter sp. SbD2
GTCCTTCGTGCATTATATAAGCCCAATCACAGACTTTGAGCGTCTCGCGCACGTTGTGATCGGAAATCATAACGCCTATGCCCTTTGCCTTGAGCGCCCTGATAAGCCCCTGGATTTCCAGCACCGCGAGCGGGTCTATCCCCGCAAAGGGCTCATCGAGCAGAATAAAGCTGGGCTGCGTAACAAGTGCCCGGGTGATTTCCACACGCCTGCGCTCTCCCCCGGAGAGTCTGTCGGCTTTATTCTTGGCGAGATGTGATATCCGCAGCTCACCAAGTAGTTCTTTGAGCCTGGCCTGCCTCTCCTCTCTTCCTATCTCCAGAGTCTCGAGAATAGCCATTATATTCTGTTCCACGGTCAGCTTCCGGAAGACCGAAGGTTCCTGAGACAGGTAGGTTACCCCTTTCCTGGCCCTTAGGTACATCGGCTGAGCGATTATATTTTCTCCGTTCAGATAAACAGCGCCGCTGTCCGGACGGATTATACCTACAATGCTGTAAAAGGTGGTCGATTTACCGGCGCCGTTTGGGCCAAGCAGCCCCACGATTTGAGACTCATGCAATTCGAGGCTGACATGATCGACTACGCACCGTCCCTTATAACTTTTTACAAGGTCCTCGACGATCAGCTTTTTATTTTCACCCAGCACGGTTATTCCTTCTTCGCCGGAAACAAAACGGCCTGCACCGGCGCTCCGGTGCCACCTTCCACAACGCTGCGGCCCTCCTTGAGATAAATCGTAATGAGATCTCCCTCGACCCGGTCCTGCCCCTTGGTGACCACGGGCCTGCCGTGCAGTATTATCTTTTGCTCCTTTTGGTAGAAGATGGCCTTCTTAGCTGTTGCAAGGCGGTCTTGCTGAGTAACTTTAACATCTCCTTCAAATTCTATGTAGTCTATTCTATCTGCCGGATTGGGTTCGGCCGATGCAGCTTTTGGGTCCTGCTGCAGCATAGTTACTTTGAGCCGGTTTGAGGTGACCGTCACATCATCCTGCTTAACGACGACATGGTTTTCGAAAATTATGGTGTTGTCTTCCTGGTTCGCTTCCATTCTGTCGGCGGTGATGTGAATCGGCGATTGGCTAGTGGCAATCTTTTCATTCATATCGAGTGGTGGCTTGCTCGCATTCGTCCCGTTCGCCGCATGGGTAAGGGGGCAGCAGATCAGCAATGCAACGAAAAAAAGCGGGTAAAAACTGACCAGCGCTCTCAGGGTTATGATTTTGCGCATTATAAATCCTTGATGATGCGGCATGGGCCGGCTGGGCTATTTTGCGATTCTGAGATTGTTCACAACCAGAGAGGCTGTGACTTTGCCATCTACCTTAGCGACATGGTCGGAAATTCCGTATTTCCACGTGTCGCCGTCCAGCTCCAGCCCGGGACCCGATATGTGAACGGGATCACCGGACTCTACGATTCTGCTGCTGTGAGTGTAATGTGCCGTCTGAGTGGTTAGCACATAGTCACGTGGCAGCATTACGTGGATATCGCCTCTAAGCTCGATATCCTTGCTCCCGGCGTGCAACACCCCTTCACGACTACACCCCTTCACGACTATCCAGGAGGATTTCTTCGCCGGTTTTTTCCAAATACAGAATCAGGTGGACCTTCTGAAGCAGGGTCTGCTGCTGGTCCTGAAAGTACTTGGCCTCCGAGGCGCAAAGCGTCCAGAACCTCTTGCCCTCCTGCATCTCGGTGAATTCCATGTCTGTGAGCTTCATTTCCGCGTCGGACGGACAAGCCTGCTGTGCAACCGGCTGGACCGGCCGCGATTTTCCCTTCCAGATACCGGCCACAAGAATCAGGCTCAGCGCCACTATGATCAGGATGACGAAAAACTGCGCGAGTTTGCCCTTGGAAATCACTTACTCTCAACCTTGCCGGAACTTCCCCGGCGTTCTCTTTTTTTCGCCTTAAAATATCAATCAAATTAGAGGATTACAGTTCAATAAGTACTTTACCATGGGTAGTATTGACTGTAAAGGTTAATTAAGTAAGGTTTTGGAAACTCGAAGAAAATCAGGTAAGGCTAAGGAAACCGGAAAATAGGCGCGGCGAGATTGAGACCAACCCGGCGAAACTCAAGTAGGCCGCGAAGGTTACAAATATAGGAATCGTTTACCACGTGACCTCCAGTCAAAAGTGACATGGAGGCCGGCTCTACCCCGCAGGCTCGAGTGGGTCGGCCAGATAGCGCTCCATTACGCTTTCCCATAGACCCTGGACCTGGAGGATCATTTCACAGACCTCTCTTGCCGCACCGCGCCCACCGCTAGCCCTGGTTATGTAATGAGCGTACGGGAAAATGTGGGGCGCCCCGTTTGGGACAGCCACTGCAAACCCAGCCCGGCGCATCACGGGAATATCTATCAGGTCGTCTCCCATGAAGCCGGTTTCATGTTCTTTGAGGCCCGTATCGGCCAGGAGCTGCTCGTATGGTTCAATCTTGACCCTGTATCCCTGGTACACCCTGTCGATACCAAGGCCAAGGGCCCGGTGCTCGACCGCACGGCAGGCCCGCCCGGAGATCAGCGCCACCTCGATTCCGGCACGCTGGAGAAGCTTTATGCCGTGTCCGTCCTGAGCGTCGAACTCTTTTATTTCGGCGCCATCGTCCATGTAGATGACCCGTCCGTCGGTAAGGACCCCATCGACGTCAAAGATCATCATCCGCACGGGAAGGATCCGCTGTTTCAGCTCACCTTTCGGGGCGTGGCTATTTTGCGCCAATGTCACCGGTTTTGAATCATGCATTTTCACCGCTCACAACGTCAAATATACGGATAAGGCTCTCGAGCAGTCCGGCCGTTTGTTCCAACCGAAGAGAATTCGGGCCGTCGCAAAGGGCCTTGTCGGGTTCAGGGTGGGTTTCGATGAAGATCCCATGCGCTCCGGCCGCCACTGCCGCCCGAGCCAGGGCTGGGACAAAGCGGCTCTCCCCACCCGATGATCCGCCCTGAGCACCGGGAAGCTGAACGCTGTGCGTTGCGTCAAAGACGACCGGATAGCCAAAATCCGCCATGATTTCGATGGAGCGCATATCCACCACCAGATTGTTGTAGCCGAACTGGGCGCCGCGCTCTGTCAGAAGAATCCTCTGGTTTCCGGTCTCCCNNATTTACCGGCTTGCCGGTCCAACCGGCGGCCATAACAAGGTCCGTCTGGCGTGCGAGAAAAGCGGGTATCTGAAGGATGTCGGCAACCTGCGATACCGGCTCGACCTCGGCCGGCGTATGGACATCGGTGAGAATGGGGACCTGGTACTTGTCCCGGACACGGGCGAGAATACTGAGGCCCCTCTCAAGACCGGGCCCCCGATAGGATCGGGCGGATGTCCGGTTTGCCTTGTCATAGGAGCTCTTGAAGATGAAGGGGATTCTTAATCTCGCGCAGGTGTTCTTTAGAAAGCACGCCACCTCGAAAGCGATGTCCTCGCTCTCGATAACGCACGGTCCGCCGATCAGAAACAGACGGTCCCGCCCGATCCTCTGGCCCAAGACTTCAAAGTCCACGGCGGCCACCTAACAGCGTTTAGCGAGCGGTTCGGGGTCCTTTCGACGCGCTTCCTCAAGGGCCTTGCCCGTGAAAGCCTTGAACAACGGATGAGGCTGTCTGGGACGTGACTTGAACTCCGGATGGAACTGACAGCCGAGAAACCACGGATGTTCCGGAAGCTCAATTACCTCGACGAGATTTCTGTCCGGAGACAGCCCCGTAAAAAGCATTCCGTGGCCGGCCAGAACTTCTCTGTATTCGTTGTTGAACTCGTAGCGATGCCGGTGCCGCTCGGAAATCTCGACCGCCTCATAGGCATCGGCGGCGAAGGAACCGGGTTCGAGGACGCATGGATAAGCCCCCAGGCGCATTGTCCCGCCGTAGTCGGAATCCTGGCTGCGTCGTATCATCGTATTGGTCTTGTGGTCAAACCATTCCCGCATCAGGTATATGACAGGATGGGGAGTGTGCTTGTCGAACTCCATGCTGTGCGCCTTTTCAAGCCCTGCAACGTTGCGGGCGAACTCAACCGTGGCAAGCTGCATACCAAGGCAGATGCCTAGAAAAGGGATTTTGTTCTCACGCGCATACCGGATCGCTTTGATCTTGCCCTCGACTCCCCGCTGGCCGAAGCCGCCGGGCACCAGAATCCCGTCTGCGCCTTCGAGCAGCGCCTCTCCACCATCTTTTTCCACGTTCTCCGAATCCACGTAATCAAGCTTTAGCTTCACGCCGTGAGCTGCAGCCCCGTGTACGAGCGCTTCATTGAGGCTCTTGTAGGATTCCTTAAGGTCGATATATTTGCCGACAATCTTAATTCCCACATTGAACAGCGGATTTTTGATCGCGCCTACCAGCTTGTCCCAATCATCTAGAACGGGAGCCCGCGTCCAGATATTTAGAAGCTTCACGATCTTTTCATCCAGCCCTTCCTGGTGGAAGAGCAGGGGGACCTCGTAGATGCAATCAACGTCCCTGGCCGTTATGACGCCATCTGTGTCCACGTTGCAGAAATGTGCGATTTTGGCTTTTATCTCGGCAGAGAGCTGTTTCTCTGCCCTGCAAAGCAGGATATCGGGTTGAATGCCGATGCTGCGCAGTTCCTTTACGCTGTGCTGAGTGGGTTTTGTCTTGACTTCGCCTGAGGTCGGCAGATATGGCACGAGCGTTACGTGAATGAAAATGGCGTTTTCCCTGCCAACGTCGTTTCGAAACTGGCGGATTGCTTCCAGAAACGGCAGGCTTTCAATGTCTCCG
>OMSV01000183.1:4767-7763 GCA_900290385.1 Syntrophobacter sp. SbD2
CAGAAACGGCAGGCTTTCAATGTCTCCGACAGTCCCGCCGATTTCAACAATGACCACATCCACGTGGTCGCAGGACCCGCGGATGCATGACTTGATCTCGTCGGTAATGTGCGGGATAACCTGCACGGTCCCGCCCAGATATTCTCCGCGCCTCTCCTTCATTATAACCGAATAGTAGATGCTGCCCGAGGTGTAGTTGTTTTTCTTGCCGAGTTGCGCATGAGTGAACCGCTCATAGTGGCCAAGGTCAAGGTCTGTTTCAGCTCCATCATCGGTAACGAAGACTTCGCCGTGCTGAAAAGGATTCATCGTCCCGGGGTCCACGTTGATATAAGGATCGAGCTTGAGCATCGAAACGCGAAGACCTCTGCTCTCCATCAACGCCCCGATAGAAGCGGCTGCGAGACCTTTGCCAAGCGAAGATAAAACTCCACCGGTGATGAATATGAATTTTGTCTGGCGCAAAGGATTTCCCCTTTCCAGGAAGTCTTTTCAACGGAATTGGATAAGAACCGAGCCTTGCTCAGTATAGCAAATGAAACTCTAAAGTCAATCACGGCTTCTTTTTTTATCCTGTTGAAATGTATACGTTTTAAGGTCAGCGGCCTGTTTAGGAAATCAAAATTTGGGACCTTCCCACCTGGAAACATTTTTGTATCGCCCTGGGGAAGTGAAACTTTAGAAAACAGACACACATGTATCCAGTGATGAGCATTTGCAGCGGAATATAATGTTTTGGGACCTTACAAATACATGAAACGCCGTATTTACGATAACATCATTCTATGAGATCAAGGCGATCAAGGAAAGGGCAGACTGCATCTGATGATATGCCCGGAGGGGGCGAAGAGGGGGAGGCAGAGTATGTCATCGGTCCTTATCGTAGAAAACAACGATTTTTTCAGACGTTCCTTCAAGGAAATCTTGAAGATGTACATCCCGTCGCTCTCAGTGTACGAATCTGTCGACGGGTCCGATGTTCTCGCAAAGATCGAGCAAACTTCACCTGACATGGTCTTCATGGACATACGGCTGCCGGGAAAGAACGGGCTCGATTTGACACGAGAGATCAAAGGCCATCATCCGAACTTGGTGATAAGCGTCTTCACCAGCTACGATCTTCCCGAATACCGCAAAATTGCCGAAGAATACGGGGCGGACCACTTCGTTTTGAAGGACGCCCTGAGCGGAGCCGAGATAGCAGCCATGGTGAAAGCCGTCATCGAGAAGAAAAAAAGGATGGCTCCTGTAGTTAACCGAAAAAGAGCAACGTTCGTAGTACAGGCTTCGATAAACTAGATCGGGGTGGGGGTACCCGTCAGGCTGCGCCCTTGAGGGCTTCGGCCTGGAAATGGTTATTGAGGGGGTCTATGAGGTCGTCGAGCATCCCGGTCAAAATAACGTCCAGCTTGTAAAGTGTCAGATTTATCCGGTGGTCGGACACTCGGTTTTGGGGGAAATTATAGGTGCGGATTCTTTCGCTCCGGTCTCCCGTTCCTACCTGGTTCTTGCGATCCTGCGCGATTTTGGCTTCCTGTTCTCTCTGCATGGAGTCAAGCAGACGAGCGCGGAGCACCTTCAGCGCCTTGGCCTTGTTCTTGTGCTGCGATTTTTCGTCCTGGCATATCACTACCATCCCAGTAGGGACGTGAGTTAAACGAACGGCCGAATCGGTGGTATTGACACTCTGACCTCCGGGGCCCGAGGAACGGAATACGTCCACACGGATGTCGTTGGGGTCTATGAAGACGTCGACTTCTTCGGCCTCGGGGAGCACGGCCACAGTGACAGCGGATGTGTGAATCCTTCCCTGGCTCTCCGTCACGGGGATCCGCTGCACACGGTGGACCCCTCGCTCGAACTTGAGCCTGCTGTAAGCGGCCTTACCGTTGATGGAGACAATTATTTCCTTGAATCCTCCGATACCAGTCTGGTTTGAATCAAGGACCTCGACCTTCCATCTGCGGGTTTCTGCATAGCGGGAATACATCCGGAAAAGGTCGGCAACGAAAAGGGCCGCCTCCTCACCTCCGGTTCCCGCCCGGATTTCCAGGATGACATTCCTGTCGTCATTGGGGTCCTTCGGGGCAAGCATGAGCTTGAGAGCTTTTTCTGCCGCGTCGAGCCGATCTTTGAGGCTGGCAATTTCATCGCGGATCAATTCGCGCATCTCCTGGTCTTCTTCCCTCTCAAAAAGGGCCTGGTTTTCCTGCACCTGCTCCTTTAATTTCTTATACTGCGCATACTTCTCAACTATGTGAGCGAGTTCGGAGCGTTCCCTTGCAACCTGCTGATATTCCTTCTGATTACTTAGCAGGTCCGGGTTGCCGAGATCCTCTTCGAGCTTGTGAAACCTTTGAGCTACGCTTTCAAGCCTGTCGAACATCGTTTCTACTGCTTGTCTTGGAGTTTCTGGTACTTTTCATATTTTCGACGGAATCTCTCAATGCGTCCGGCCGAATCGACCAGCTTTTGTTTTCCCGTGTAGAACGGGTGGCATTTTGAGCATATTTCCACGCGGATTTCCTTTTTGGTGGAACCTGTGGGGATTTCGGCGCCACAGGCGCATTTAATTACCGTCGGGTGATACTCGGGATGAATGTTGTCCTTCATTTATTTTCCTTCCCTGATCGGATGATTTTCAAAGCAATGCTACCTGTTCATCGAGGCCAAGAACTCAGCATTGTTTTTCGTGCCCTGCATTTTGTCGAGGAGAAATTCCATCGCGTCTATAGGATTTAGAGGCGAAAGGAGCTTTCGTAGAATCCAGATGCGGTTCAGGTCATAGGGCTGGATGAGCAATTCCTCTTTGCGCGTTCCGGACTTGTTTATGTCGATTGCCGGGAAAATGCGCCGGTCGGCCAGCTTGCGGTCGAGGACGATTTCCATGTTGCCGGTGCCCTTGAATTCTTCAAAGATAACTTCATCCATGCGGCTTCCGGTATCGATGAGCGCAGTGGCGATAATGGTAAGGCTTCCCCCCTGTTCGACGTTAC
>OMSV01000184.1:0-5762 GCA_900290385.1 Syntrophobacter sp. SbD2
CGACTGATCGAGGAATAACCTGAGCGTTCAAGTCGTTTACCTGCGGAGGTGGCGCCACCCCAATAGGTTTGGGAAACTTTGCCACGCCACAGGCTGAAATTATAACGCTCAAAACACAAATAGAAATGATTCCCAACCACGTATGTTTCGCGGAATCAGACAGGATTCGCATAGGCCCCCTACTTTTCCGGCTTGCGGTTTTCACTAGAGTATGGTTTGCAGCTTTCCAGGTCTGCCCGCGCCCGGGCAATGGCTTCTATTACCCGTGAGGTCGCGGTGCCTCCAACTGATCTTCTCCGGTCGATTACGCTCGAAAGCTCGATGTATGGAAAAACGTCCTCATCGAAAGCCTCGTGGAAAGTTTTCAACTCGTCAAGCGTACAGTCGCTCAGATCTTTGCCGGTTCGAATGCAGTATTGAACGAGCCGGCCCACAACATGATGCGCTTTGCGGAAAGGAATATCGCGTCTGACCAGATAATCGGCCAGATCGGTGGCCAGCGTAAAGTTATGCACGGCCATACGGGCCATTGTCTCCCGATTGATCCGTATTTCGGGCAGCATTTTGCCCAGCAGGCGCAGGGTGGCAACCAGAGTATCCACGGTATCGAAAACCGGTTCCTTGTCTTCCTGCATGTCGCGGTTGTAAGCCAGGGGCAGCCCTTTGGTCACGGTCAGAAGTGCAATGAGGTTTCCATACACCCGGCCGGTTTTGCCGCGCATCAGCTCGGGCACGTCCGGGTTTTTCTTCTGGGGCATTATGCTGGAACCGGTGCAGAATGCGTCACTTATCTCTATGAANNCTTCGGCCATGCGGCTCACGTGCATCATTAAAATAGCCGAAGCCGAGCAAAATTCGATCAGGTAATCGCGGTCCCCGACCGCATCCATAGAGTTTGCCACAACCTTGGGAAAACCGAGCTGACGGGCCGTCCATTCCATGTCGATGGGAAAAGTGGTGCCTGCAAGCGCCGCGCTTCCCAACGGCATTACATCGGTACGGGTGAGACAGTCGCTGAATCTTGCCAGGTCGCGGCTAAACATCTCATAGTAGGCCATCAAGTGATGTGAAAAAAGAACCGGCTGAGCGTGCTGGAGGTGAGTAAACCCCGGCATGATAACATCGAGGTGCCTTTCGGCCATTGTGGCCAGGGTCGACATAACTTCGCGCACAAGGTCCATTATGCTCGAAAGCGCATCGCGCATGTAGAGCCTCATATCAAGAGCAACCTGGTCATTTCGGCTCCTGGCAGTGTGGAGTTTGCCGCCGGTTTCTCCTATACGCGCGATAAGCTCGTTTTCGATGGCCATGTGGATGTCCTCCTGGGAAGAATCCAGGACAACCCGGCCCCGCTCTATGTCGCTAACTATTTCGCCCAGGGTCTGCACGATGCGGGAGGTCTCCTCGTGCGAAATTATGCCGCATTCGGCCAGCATGCGGCAATGCGCGATGCTCCCCTCGATATCGTATCGATAGAGCCGGCTGTCAAAATGGATGGAAGCGGTGTATTCCTCCACCAGTTTGTCTGTGGGCAGCTCAAAGCGTCCCTTCCACAGCTTTTCGGCCATGTGCCCCTCTTAGTGATTAGTGAATGGTGACTAGTGACTTGTCACTACTGAGACTTTTTCTATTCACTATTCACCAGTCACTGTTTTCTTACTAGCGTTTCGATCCGCAGCCTCAGTCCGAGCAGCCGGATAAAGCCGCTCGCCTCATCCTGCCGGTAAACGTCGTCTTCTTCAAATGTGGCGAAGCCGGGCTGGTAGAGAGAGCGCTCCGACCTGCGCCCGATCGCCTGGCAGCTCCCCTTGTAGAGCTTCACACGGGCGGTTCCCCAGACATTTCCCTGCGCCAGGTCCATCATATTCTGCAGGTAGCGCATCTCGGGCGAATACCAAAATCCGTTGTAAATCAGACGCGAGTATTCCGGAACGAGGCTGTCGCGCAGGTGCATAACTTCCCTGTCCATGGTTATGGATTCGACCGCCCTGTGGGCGACTCGCATGATAGCGCCGCCCGGGGTCTCGTAGACGCCTCGAGATTTCATCCCTATGAACCGGTTTTCCACGAGGTCCACGCGGCCGATCCCGTGCTTCCCACCGATCTTGTTGAGATACTGGAGCAGGCCGGCCGGGCTCATGCGCCTGCCGTCAACGGCAACCGGATCTCCGTTTTCATAATCGACTTCGATAATTTCGGGCTCGTCGGGAGCATTTTGCGGATCTACGGTCATGATGAACATCTCAGGGTCCGGCGCAGTCCACGGGTCTTCGAGAATGCCGCCCTCGTAGCTTATATGCAGCATGTTGCGGTCGCAGCTATAGGGCTTGGCCCTGGTAACGGGAACCGGTATCCCGTGTTTTTGCGCAAAAGCGACAAGCTCGCTTCGCGACTTCATGTCCCATTCCCGCCAGGGCGCGATCACCTTTATGTCAGGCTTAAGCGCCATGTAAGCCAGCTCGAACCGCACCTGGTCGTTTCCCTTCCCAGTGGCGCCGTGGCTAACCGCGTCAGCGCCTTCCTCTTCGGCTATCCCGATCTGGCGCTTGGCGATCAGCGGGCGGGCAATGGATGTGCCGAGCAGGTATTGCCCTTCGTAGATGGCGTTGGCGCGAAAAGCGGGAAAAACAAACTCGCTTGCGAACTCGTCCCTCAGATCTTCGATGCGCGCTTTGACCGCGCCGGTCGCAAGGGCTTTTTTTTCAATCCCTTCCAGTTCCTCATCCTGGCCCAGGTCGGCAGAGAAGGTGACAACTTCGCATCTGTAGGTCTCGATGAGCCATTTGAGGATGATCGAGGTATCAAGTCCACCCGAATAGGCGAGGATAACCTTTTTGACACCCATCACAAAAATACTCCGTTCTTAAAACCACTGAAAAAGCTGGGGAACATGTAACCGTTCACCGCACTTAAAAAAATTTTCATCCGGCGTAAACCCGGATCAGAGCCTTCGGCTTCCGATCATCCAGTCAAGGAGCGCCATTTGCATGTGAAGCCGGTTTTCAGCCTGGTCGAAAACAGGGGCCCGCAGGCTTTCGAGCACCTCCCCGGTGATCTCCTCCCCCCGGTGAGCGGGCAGGCAGTGGAGCACTATCGCGTGCGGGGGCGCACAAGCCAGAAGTTGCGAATTTATCTGGTAATGCCGAAAGGCGTCCATTCGCTCGGGGGCCTCGCTCTCCCGCCCCATGCTAGCCCAGACGTCTGTGTAGAGCACATCGGCGTCAGACACGGCTTCTTTTGGATCGGCGATCAGTCTGATCTTCGCTTTTGCCTCGCGCGCAGCCCAGTCTAAGAGCTCCTCGTGAGGTTCGTATCCGGGAGGGCAGGCGAAATTTAGCGAAAAGCCAAGGCGCCCGGCCGCATTTATCCATGAATTTGCTACGTTGTTTCCGTCCCCCACCCAGGCGACCGTGAGATTTTCGAGCGAGCCCCGCTTCTCGCGGATGGTCATAAGATCGGCCAGCACCTGGCAGGGATGGGAGTAGTCAGTCAAAGCGTTTATCACTGGAATGGAGGCGGAGCCGGCCAGTTCTTCAACGTCGCTTTGAGCAAAAGTCCTCATAACTATTGCGTCGATATATCGGTCCAGAACCCGCGCCATGTCGGCAAGAGGCTCCTGCCGGGAAATTTGGGTATCCTGAGCGGTCATGAACATGGGCTGCCCGCCCAGCCGGCAGATGGCGGCCTCGAAAGAAACCCGCGTTCTGGTCGAGGGTTTCAGAAAAATGAGGCCCACTATTTTTCCGGTGAGCGACTTGGGCAGGGCTCCTGCGGCAAGCTCCGCCTTCATCTTTTCGGCTTTGGCGATCAGTCCGTGAATTTCCTGGGCGGAAAGGTCCCGGATCGAGAGCAGGTCGCGCTTCATAGGACTTCCTCTTTAAAGACGCCATCCAGGATGCCGATCATCTCGTCTATTTCGGAGTTGCCGGCGATAAGGGGCGGAACAAACCTCAAGACGGTATCGTGCGCGCAGTTTATTATGGCGCCCCTATCCAGGCATTTGGAAACGAATTTCGCCCCTGGGACAGCCAGTTCCAAACCCACCATGAGACCTCGCCCGCGGACGTCTTTGATGAACCCGTAGCGCTCTTTGAGTTCCTGGAGCCTTGAGATGAAATAGGCCCCTGTCTCGCGCACCCTGCCCAAAAAAGCGGGTTCGGAAATGATCCTCAAGGTTGCCAGGGCTGCCGAGGCGACCAGGGGGCCACCGCCGAAGGTGGAAGCATGGCTGCCTGGAGTAAAAGCCCCGGCCGCTTCATCGACGGCCAGCATTGCCCCCATTGGCAATCCGTTTGCCAGCGCCTTTGCCAGGGTCATTATGTCAGGGGTCACATCCTCCTGCTCGTAGGCAAAAAGTGAGCCAGTCCTTCCCAGCCCCGACTGGACCTCATCAAAGATGAGCAGCAGTTTCCTCTGTTTGCACAGCGCCTTAAGGTCTCTCAAGTAGCCGGGAACCGAAAAATTGACCCCGCTTTCCCCCTGGACCGGTTCGACCATTACCGCGCAGGTCTTGTCAGTAATGGCCGCTTCAACAGCCGAAACAGAGTTAAAATCGACATGGACAAAACCTTCCACCAGCGGCTCGAAACCGTTATGTACCTTGCTTTGGCCGGTAGCCGAAAGGGTCGCCATGGTCCGGCCGTGGAAGGAATCATTCATCGAGATGATGTGAAACCTGCCGGGACCGAAGGTGTCACGGCTATACTTTCTGGCGAGCTTTATGGCCGCTTCGTTGGCCTCAGCGCCGGAGTTGCAAAAAAACAGCTTATCCGCAAATGAAAGTCGTGTCAATTCCGCCGCCAGCTCAAGTTGCGGATATGTATAAAACAGGTTGGAAACATGAATCAGTTTTCGCGCCGCCTCACTGATTGCCAGGGCCACTTCCGGGTGGCAGTGCCCGAGGCCGCACACGGCAATGCCGGCAAGAAAATCGAGGTATTCTTTTCCGGCGTCATCCCAGAGCCTGCAGCCTGCCCCCCTGACAAAAGCCACGGGAAACCTGGCGTATGTGCTGAATATGTGCTTGCCGTACTCCTTCTCTATCCCATCGATAAGTGCGTTCATTTCTCTCGCTCGCTGTTCCTCAGGATCTCTGTTCCGATCCCCGCGTCGGTGAATATCTCCAGCAAAATGGCGTGCGCAAGGCGGCCGTCAACTATGTGGACCTTTGCGGTCCCGGCCTCCAGGGCGTCGATTGCGCATTGGATCTTCGGTATCATCCCGCCCCGCAGCCTCTTGTCGCGCATGGCCGCTTGGGCTTCGCCGACAGTCATGCTCGATATGAGTTTCCCCTCCTCGTCGAGCACTCCGGGCACATCGATCATTAGCAAAAACTTATCGGCCTTAAGAGCGCCCGCAATAGCCCCAGCCACAAGATCAGCGTTTATGTTGTAGGTTTCTCCGTTCTCACCCGCCCCGATCGGGGCGATCACCGGGATTATATCGCTTTGCAAAAGGGTTTGCAGGACCTCGATGTTTACCCGCACCACCTCTCCGACCAGTCCTATGTCAATTATCTCCGCAGGCCCATCCTCTGTGGTGTCTCGGACGATCCGGAGCTTTCGGGCCTCGATGAGTTGAGCGTCCCTGCCGCTCAACCCTACCGCGCGTCCTCCATGCCTGTTTATAAGGGCCGCTATCTCTTTGTTGATCTTTCCTGAGAGCACCATTTCCACGATCTCCATGGTATCGGCATCGGTTATGCGCATTCCGTCGCAGAAGTCCGATTTCTTTCCGATCCGCCGCAGCATCTCGCCTATCTG
>OMSV01000184.1:5772-11522 GCA_900290385.1 Syntrophobacter sp. SbD2
CCCGCCGCCATGAACCACCACTGGATTTATCCCGATGTACTTCATCAGGACAACGTCCTTTGCGAAACTCTCCTTGAGTTCTTCGGCCACCATCGCGTGACCGCCGTATTTTACGACGATCGTCTTCTGATAAAACCGGCGAATGTAGGGGAGGGCCTCAACGAGTATATTAGCTCTTTCGATCATAGCAATCCTCCCGTAAACAGAAACAAAAATCCTCCCTATCCGCCTAAACGGGAGGATTAGCGAAAAAATAAGTTGTTTGCACCAAAGTATTTAAAGGATTGTGCCGGGCGTTTCAAATAAAATATGCAGAAGCGGAAGGCAAACGGTTGCCGCATGCGGATAAGCACACGTATCCAAAGAAGTGGACCGGGCTCTGAAAATGCACTATGAGCTGGACGGTTCGTGAACCGCAGGAGATCCGGCGTTCAGAACGCTCGAGGCGCAGTCCCGATCGGCCCCCCCCCACTTCTACTGGTCACCCGCGCCGTGCTTCCTGCCAAAGATCATTAAGATTAATTTCGGTCTCAATAAATGGCTCGGCCCGCACCTGAGCCCCTTCCACATAGAGCCCGGCTACTACCCATTCACCAGCTTTGAGCCGGAACACATCCAGAGTCTTGGCGATTGGATCGATAAGCCAGAGGTGGGGAACACCGTACCGGGCATAGACGGGCATCTTTTCCATCTTGTCCGTTCTCTGAGTACTCGGAGAAAGCACCTCGCATACCCAATCCGGACAGACTGAAATCCAGTTATGGGGTTCTTCTTTCGGGTATCTTTCTTCTCTCCATCCGGCCAAGTCAGGGACCAGGATATCCTCTCCAAACCCGATTTCAGGTTTAAGGAGAATGATCCAGCCGACAGGGCCGCCCCCTTCACCGAATTGATACGGCGTCCCGACCTTTATCTCCAAAGCAGACGCAGTATACAGATGCTTCCGCGACGGCCGAGGTGTGACGATGAGTTCACCATCAATGATTTCCCCTGTCGCGTTTTCAGGGATGCTGAAGAGATCATCGTAAGTCGCTCTCTTGTCAGCCGGTTCTGACATGGCATTGCTCCTTCTCTCGAATTGTACTGGAGGTCATTTATAAAAGCCAACGATCTCCACATGCTCAATCGGCTCCATTCCTGCAACGGCATTACCAGGAAAAAATTGCGACGGCATATCACTCCTTATGTATGGCGATTCTTAGAAGAATTGATTCTAAAACAATGTGGAACAAATGGAACATCTTATGCGAGGAGAGGCGAAAGAAATTCACGCCCCGCGCGGTTAATCGCTCGATCCAAGCTTTGCGATTTCGCTTTGCGTCAGGGCGACCGGCGCCTTTCTGTCCTCCAGCATGGAGGCGTAGAAAAGAATTTTTGCACAGTGCTCGAGTTTTTCCATGCGCATGAAGGCTTCCATCAGGCTCCCACCGAAAGTGAGCGCCCCGTGTCTTTTGAGAAGTATCGCCCGGCTGTCCGGGATATAAGGTTCGATTGACTGCGGGACTTCGTNNCAAAACGTCCGGCCTCATGCTGTAGACCTGGATGTGCATTAATATTTCTTTTGACGGCCTCATCGGGCCTTCCAGAAGATCTCCCCGCATACAGGTCTTTGCGAGCTCTTCCGGCTCGATGTCCCCCTTCGGAACACCGGTCGGGGTTATCAGTATGCAGTCCCGGCCGGCCCTGCAACTGACATTGCCGTCGCTTGCCGCAATCAGCCCCTTGCTCTCCAGCTTGCGGCAGATCTTGATTATCTCCAGACGTAAACTCCGCTCTTGACTATCCATGCTGCTCCCCCCAAAATCGCGCTTTGAGCGGCGCTCGGCCGGCTCGACTCTTGAAACCCGGTTCATCGCCGTTACATAATACACTTTACAGCCTTGCGGGCGCCAGACCGAATAGAATCTCCAAAGGAGAAGAAAATATGATGAGGTGGTTCAAGCAAAAGGAAAAGAAAGACCGCTTGCAAAAAAGAGAGAATTTGCCGGAAACCAAGACCGGTGAAAAAGAAGAGACGGACGAGGATATCTTCCAAGGGGAGACTCGGGGCCCGGAGGAAGCAGCCGGGGCGGGAATCCCTGAGAGACTCGAACCCGAAACGATTCCCTCTGGTGTGCCCGGCGAAAAGGAGACCCTGGAGGAAGAAGATGAGGTCATGGATGAAGAAGATGAGGCCACGGATGACGGCGTCCCGAAAGGGAGTTTTTTCAGGCGCCTTCGCCGGCGGCTCAAAGGAACACGCGAGAAATTCGTCCACCGGATAGATCGGCTGGCTCTCGGCAAAAAGGTCATAGATGAGGAACTGCTCGATGAACTGGAAGAGATTCTCATTACCTCCGACCTGGGGGTGAGAACCACCGGGATGCTGCTAGGCAAAGTCGCCGGCAAGGTGAAGAGAAAGGAATTGAGCGATCCCGCCCGGCTTAGAGAGCAGATACGTGAGGAAATCAGGTCCGTTTTGAGCGTTGAAGCCCCCGTGCTCGACTACCGCGCACACAAACCATTCGTCGTCATGATCGTGGGAGTAAACGGCACGGGCAAGACTACGACCACCGGAAAGCTGGCCAACCAGTTGAAGCAGCAGGGCCTGAAGCCGATGCTGGCCGCCTGCGATACCTTCCGGGCCGCCGCAGTCGAACAGTTGTCAATCTGGGGCGAGCGTACCGGGGTCCCGGTGGTGAAGCAGAAAAGCGGATCGGACCCCTCTGCTGTGGCCTTTGACGCTCTCGATGCAGCGGTTTCGCGCGACATCGACGTCCTGCTGATGGACACCGCAGGCCGCATGCACACCAAGGTCAANNGAGCTGATTTTGACCAAACTCGACGGCACTGCAAAGGGCGGGGTTATCGCTGCAATTTGCGACGAGCTTCAGGTCCCGGTCCGTTATATCGGGATCGGAGAGAGCCTTGACGACCTGCGCCCGTTTGACGCCGAGGAGTTTACGAATGCGTTGTTTTAATCCGGGGCTAAGGTATGATACTCAGTTTGCAGTTTATGCGGGTTTTGCTTGCCTGCACTCAAATCTGAGTAGGGAAACGGTATAACAACGACATCCTGTTATCGCCATCAGGCGCGAATAGTTGCTTGAATCGTTTCGGGCTTCAGGCGGAAGAGGCGCGGGGGGCAAACTCGGACCAGTGTGCCCCCCCCCACGCTCCAACCCTCAGAACTCACCTCACTCTTCATCCCCCTTGCTCTTAGCCTTTTCAATCAGCTCGAGCAAAGAGGTGATCTTCTCTTTGGGCTTCTTGTCAGCAAACTCATCCCGCTTTTGCGGCGAAAGCTTTTTCCTGAGGTATGCTTCAACCGGAAAGAAGGCTTGCCAGCAGACAATAATCCGATGACATGGAAGGTCCCCGGCTTCCTGCATGCAATATGTGAAAGGCGCTTCCCCGCCCAGCCTGGGGCACCTGATCCAAAGTCCTTCGCTCGTCTTCGAGCACTGCTCGCTGCTTATCACGGTTTTGGAAAGCCTTCGATTGATTTGAGTGCCCGCTCAATTTCCTCGTCGGTCAGCTTGTGCTGGGTGAGCTTTCCCGAAAGGAAGGCGTCATAGGCGGACAAATCTATTATTCCGTGACCGCTGAAGTTGAACAGGATCACCTTTTCCTTTCCTTCCTGCTTCGCGCGCTCTGCTTCCTGAACCACGGCGGCTATCACGTGATTGGTCTCCGGCGCCGGGATTACCCCCTCGGACCTCGCCCATTTGACTCCTGCCGTGAAAGTCTCGATCTGGTCATAGGCCCTTGCCTCGACGATGCCCTCCTTTACAAGATGGGAAACTATCGGGGCCATTCCGTGGTACCTAAGCCCGCCGGCGTGGATCGACTCGGGCAAAAAATCGTGACCAAGCGTGTGCATGGGCAGAAGGGGCGTGGTCATGGCCGTATCCCCGAAGTCGTATGCGAACGGACCACGGGTCAGGGTAGGGCAGGACGCAGGCTCGGCTGCAACCACGGACAACTTTTTGCCGTGGATTTTGTCGCGCACGAACGGAAGGGAAAGGCCGGCAAAATTGCTGCCCCCGCCTGCGCATCCCATTACCACGTCGGGATAAACGTCTATTTTAGCAAGCTGTTTGTGGGCCTCGAGGCCGATAACGGTCTGATGGAGCAGCACGTGATTGAGAACACTGCCTAGAGAGTAGCGGGAATCCTTGTTTCCAACTGCGTCTTCGATGGCTTCGCTTATGGCGATACCGAGGCTCCCCGGAGAGTCGGGACTTTCGGACAGAATTTTTCGGCCCGCCCGTGTCCTGTCGCTCGGACTCGGTATGCACTCGGTCCCCCAGGTGGCCATCATAAGGCGCCGGTAAGGCTTTTGCTCGTAGCTGATCCTCACCATGAAAACCCTGCACTCCAGGCCAAACATCGCGCATGCCATGCTCAGAGCGCTCCCCCATTGGCCTGCCCCGGTTTCCGTCGACAGCCGCTTTATGCCGAAAGCCTTGTTGTAGTAAGCTTGGGCGATCGCCGTATTGGGCTTGTGAGAGCCGGGCGGACTTGTCCCTTCGTACTTGTAGTAGATCTTTACGGGGGCCCCGAGGAGCTTTTCGAAGTTGTGCGCGCGGATAAGCGGCGTTGGGCGCCATATAAGGTATTTCTCCAGCACGGGTTCCGGGATGTTTATCCAGCGATCGGTTGCGACTTCCTGCTCGATCAGATTCATGGGAAAAACAGGGGCCAGGTCCTCGGGACCTACCGGTTTGCCCGTTCCGGGATGCAGCGGCGGACTCATCGGCGTGGGCATGTCCGACAGGATATTGTACCATTGCCTCGGAATTTCATTGTCTGCCAGAACGACCTTTGTCTGTTCCATTTCTCGTTTTCCTCCTGCCTGTTGAAAGTTGAAAACTAAGCGGTTTCCGTCCGGAAATGGTCCTTTTCCGCCCTAGCGGTGTCAATCTTCGGGCTTCCTTGTGCGGCGTACCTATGTACGCCTCCGCGCAAGCCCTCGATTTCCTAGCCAGACCGAAAAATCCCTCCTTTCCGAATCGGAAACTGCAAGTTTCTCATCCGATGTTTCCGGATGGACACTAGCGGCCCAAGAGACAAAAAAGCCGTGGGGCCAGGTCTACAAATTGAACCTGGCCCCACGGCCCATAATTTATTCAAAACGGGGCTTATGTGGACAGGCTCACCTCAAAGCCTGCCACAACCACACCATGGAACAATTCCTGAGAACGGCCGCCAACATACACTCCTGTCAATGAGAGCTTCGTACTTAATACAACAAAAGGCTCAATGTCAAGGAAACTTTTTATTTCTTCGTCCACCTGGCCGAAAAGAAACCGTCCACGTCATGCTTATGAGGCCAGCAACGGCAGTAAGGTCCAGATACCATTTCCCGGCAGGCGTAAGGCAGGTTTTGGGCCGCCGGTTCTATTGCAAGTTCCGGGTGTGATTCGCTCAGGTGTTGGGCCACTGCTTCGTTTTCGTCCTTTAAAACCGAGCAGGTCGCATAGACCAGTACTCCGCCGGGTTTTAAAAACTGTGCGGCATGAGGGAGCAGCTCTTTCTGGAGCCGGGACAGCCGGTAGGGATCTTTTATGTGCCTGCGCCACTTGATGTCCGGCTTTCGCCGCATCGTCCCAAGGCCCGTGCATGGGGCGTCAAGCAAAACGCGGTCAAAAAAACCGATCGATTGGGGCAGAAGCATCAGGACATCTTCTGCAAGAGTGCGAATTATCGTTATCCCCTGCCTGTTCGCGTTTTTGCGGGCTTCTTCGTGTTTCCAGGCCGATTTGTCA
>OMSV01000188.1:0-206 GCA_900290385.1 Syntrophobacter sp. SbD2
GCTTGCCGGGTTCTGCCCCTGGTGTTGCACGCAGTTCCCACTATTTGATACATCTTAAATACGTAACCTAGTATTACTAACTAAGTGAGCCAAATGTACCGGTTACGCAGGCATTCGGGAATCCCCCTTTTTGCATGCCATCTTTGTGAAAGGGGGTTTTTTTGTGCCTTGCGCATGCCTATTGTGTATCAACTGAATATCGGCGG
>OMSV01000188.1:216-14326 GCA_900290385.1 Syntrophobacter sp. SbD2
GAAAGGGGGTTTTTTTGTGCCTTGCGCATGCCTATTGTGTATCAACTGAATATCGGCGGCGAGAGACCGGTTGATATAGGGTTGATTTCTACAGTCGCAATTGATAACAGTGCGTACTTTTGATATAAAAGAGGACTTCAGGCCACTGAAACATGGAGATCGACCGGTTTTAAGGGAAGCTTGCTTGATGAATATGACGGCCCTCAAGTCTTTTGCAGTTTATCTCGCCAGTCTGGTCTTTGTCTTTGCCTCCCTGGCGCCCTCCGTACAGGCTGAGGGTGAGTTGAAACAGCCGGCGGACAGGGTCTTTGGCGACTGGCGGATCACACAGCTCAGCGCAGAACCTTCCACCTTGAACCCGATCACATCGACCGACGCCTATGCGGGAGCCATCGACAACTATATTTATGAATCGCTCCTGAAAAGAGACGACAAGTCTCTGGAACTTGTACCGGTTCTTGCAGATAAATGGGAAATTTCGGCGAACCATCTCATGTACACTTTCCACCTGAAAAGGAACATAAAGTGGAGCGACGGGCATGAGTTCACGGCAAAAGATATCCTTTTTTCATTCGACCGCATACGAGACCCCAAGGTGGATTCCGCCCACCTGCGCAACTACTACCAGGACATTGAAAAAGTTGAGGCTCTTGACGACTACACGGTCCGCTTTCATTACAGGATACCTTATTTTCTGGCCCTTGAGTTCTGTGGGGGTATGCCGGTAGTGCCTGCGCACCTGTTCAAAGAAGGAGAAGATTTCAATCAGCACCCGATCGGACGCAAACCGGTCGGCACCGGCCCATACAAGCTGCTCCACTGGGAAACCGGAAAAGAAATCGCGCTGGTTCGAAACGAGGCCTATTGGGGTGAAAAACCGGCCATCGACCGGATCATTTACAAAGTCATCACGGATCAGTCCGTCGGCCTTCAGGTCTTGAAGCAGGGGGGCCTGGATGAGATGGACCTCAGGCCGATTCAATGGGAGAAGCAGACTCAGACCAAGCGATTCGCGGAGAACTTCCGAAAGCTTTCCTATTACATCCCGAGCTTTAGTTATATCGGGTGGAATGCCCGACGGCCAATTTTCTCGGATAAAAGAGTCCGGCGGGCGATGACCATGCTGGTTGACCGGGAACTGATCCTGAACAAAATCCTCTTCGGGCTTGGGACAATCGTTAGCAGTCCTTTTTATGTAAACAGCCCCGAGTACGACAAGAACATAAAGCCTTATCCGTATGATCCGAAAGCTGCCTTGGAGCTGCTCAAATCCGCCGGATGGGATTACCGTCCGGGTGAGGAGGTTTTGCAAAAAGACGGGAAACCATTCGAATTCGAATTCCTGATCTCGTCAAGTTCCAAGTTAGGAGAGCAGATTGCGACCATGCTCCAGGAGAACCTAAAAGAGATCGGCATCACAATGTCGATCCGCAAGCTCGAGTGGGCAGTTTTCATTCAGAGAATCGAGGAGCATAGTTTCGACGCCTGTACGATGGGCTGGGCGCTCGGATGGGAGTCCGATCCCTATCAGATATGGCATTCTTCGCAGGCAGTGGACAAAGGCTCAAATTTCGTGGGGTTCAAGAATGCGGAAGCGGATAAATTGATCGAGGAGGCGCGCAAAGAATTCGATGCGAGGAGGCGCGCAAAGAATTCGATCCGGACAAGAGACGTGAGATGTATTACCGCTTCCAGGAAATAGTTCACGATGAGCAGCCCTACACCTTTCTTTTCACCAACGAGGCGCTGGTGGTTGTCTCCAGGAGGTTCCGCACCGTAGAGGTTTACCCTTTGGGGATTTCGCCGCTGTACTGGTGGGTGCCGAAAGAGGCTCAGAAATATAGTGACTAATGAAACGGCAAGCGCACTCGTGATGGATAATTTTCTAATGTCTTCAAAAAACATGTTTGTGGCACAGGGTCTGGACCGCGCTCACAATCGGCGCAAAGACCCGGATTGGATTGCCCGGAGGATGCACAACCCCGGATCGTTTTTCGTGGCTGTGTGGCAGTCTAAAGTTCTCGTTGCCGAAGGCGAGGCCCCCGGGCCTGTTCTGCTGGAGTGGAAACATTTGGAGGGGCACGCCGAAGCAGATTCCACTTTTTTTCTTGGCGAAGATAACGGGCACTCTTATTTTGCTGTTGACATGGATGAAAAAGCCCCAGGCGCTTTTGGCCATGTGGGGCGGTTTAGGGATCTTCGAGCCGTTGCGCCTTTGCTTTCGCGAGATGACGGAGCGCTTCTGGCTTACGCCAAAACTCTGGCGTACTGGAATCAACGCAATCATTTTTGCGGCGTCTGCGGAGGCCGAAACGAAATCAGGGAAGGCGGGCACTGCCGCGCCTGCGTGAATCCGCAGTGCGGGGTCGTGCATTTCCCTCGCACTGACCCGGCCGTAATCGTTCTGATAAGGTCTGGTGAAAAGTGCCTGCTGGGAAGGCAGCACATTTGGCCTGAGCGCATGTACTCCGTTTTGGCGGGATTCGTGGAACCGGGCGAGAGCGCCGAGGGCGCCGTGGCGCGCGAGGTTTTTGAGGAGGTCGGGCTTCGTGTTAAAAACATCCGGTATCATTCCACACAGCCGTGGCCGTTTCCCTGCTCGCTGATGCTGGGATTTACGGCTGAAACCCAAGATCAGCGGATAAAGCTTGGAGATGAAGAACTGGAAGACGCGCGCTGGTTTGGACGCCGCGAACTGCGTGAAGCCGTTGAAAACGGAGTAGTAAAGCTATCCACGCCGATTTCGATTTCCTATCGCCTGATCGAGGACTGGTTTGACGCCGAAAGCCCGTTCTGTTTGCGTGACTTTGCGGACCTGGGGTTTGTGATTCGAAAAGAACAATAGATAATTTCCGTTCGGAGTTTCAGGATGGACAATAGACAAGGACGGCGTTGCCCGAGATGAAAGCCTATCTGATCAAGAGGATGCTCCAGATCATTCCGACCCTTCTGGGGATAACTCTTATAACGTTTGTCATTATCCATCTGGCGCCCGGAAATCCCGCGATGCTCAAACTGCAGATGGGCAAAGGGCAGGCGGAGCTGGGCAATAAGGCTTTTTCCCAGCAGATCATCGAGCAAACAAAAGAACTCTACGGGTTGGACAAGCCCCTGCCGTTGCAATACATTCTGTGGGTAAAACGCATCTTCACCCTCGATTTCGGGTTCTCATATAAAGACCACCGCAATGTGTGGGAGTACATTCTGTGGGTAAAACGCATCTTTACCCTCGATTTCGGGTTTTCGTATAAAGACCACCGCAATGTGTGGGATAAGATTTCCGAACGGCTGCCCATAACGATTCAACTCAACATAATCTCGATCTTTCTTGTCTATCTGATCGCAATACCCTGCGGCATCTATTCCTCGACTCATGAGGGGTCGTTTGCGGACAAGATATTGACAGTCGGATTCTTCTTCCTCTATTCGCTTCCGAGTTTCTGGGTCGCCGTGCTGCTCATAATGCTCTTCGGAGGGGGGGATTTTTGGGACATTTTCCCGGTCTACGGCATATCGTCGATAGGCAGCGAGACGATGCGTCTGCTGCCCTGGCTGATCGACCGGATGTGGCACCTGGTGCTTCCGGTCGCCTGTCTAACATACGGCGGGCTGGCTTACCTTTCAAGACTGACGCGGGCGGCTATGCTTGAGGTCATTCGGGAAGACTATGTAAGGACGGCCAGGGCAAAAGGTCTGAGCGAACGTGTGGTGATCTTCAAACACGCCTTCCGTAATGCTTTGCTCCCGCTTATAACGCTGCTTGCCTTTCTTTTACCTTCCATGTTCGGCGGAAGCGTGATCATAGAAAGCATCTTTTCGGTCCCCGGGATGGGGCAGCTTGGGTTCGAGTCCGTACTCAGCCGCGACTATCCCGTTATAATGGCGATTACCGCGATCTCGGCCTTTCTCACACTGATCGGACTGCTTGTTTCCGATATTCTGTATGCCGCGCTAGATCCGCGTATCAAGCTGGAATAAACGAAGTCAAACTGGTTTGGAATAATGACTGATCCGGCACAAACTCTGGATTTTCAAGTTCTGGAAACACAATCAGAGGCAAAGGGGGAGGTCCCCAATACCTACTGGAAAATGGTCAGCTACCATTTCAAAAAGAGAAAGCTGGCCGTCCTTGGGTTGTGGATAACAATATTTCTGTTTTTTGTCGCCATTTTTGCGAATCTGCTCGCTAGCGACAAACCTATCTTGTTTTACCACCAGGGCAAGGTCTATTTTCCCGTCTTTTCTGGCGCGGAAAAGGTTGGTTCCTTTGTCTGGAAGGACCTGAAGAAAAAAGCTCCTTTTGTTTACCAGCACGTTGCCGGAAAAGAAGAGGCGATAGCTATATGGCCCGTGGTGAAATATTCACCGACTGAATACAACCTGCTGGAGTACCTCGCTCCCCCCGACTCCAGTCACTGGTTCGGCACCGATGACAGCGGCCGGGACGTGCTGAGCAGAATGATCCACGGGGCGCGCATTTCTCTTTCGGTGGGTTTCGTTGCCGTAGGAATAGCGATGATCATAGGGGTCCTGTTGGGGGCGCTCGCAGGCTACTTTGGCGGGTGGCCCGATATAGTTATAAGCCGTGCAATCGAGATCATGCTCACTATTCCCACATTTTTCCTGATTATCGCTATAATTGCGTTCCTGCCGCCGAGTATCTACAACATCATGGTTGTCATCGGCCTGACTGGATGGACCGGATTCGCGCGATTCGTGCGCGCCGAATTTTTCAAGCTCAAACAGCTCGACTTCATTACGGCGTTGCGCGCTCTTGGCGCTTCACACAGGCGTATAATCTTTCTACACATGCTTCCTAACGCAATGGCCCCGGTCCTGGTCTCGGCGGTCTTTGGAATTGCGGGGGCCATCCTTACCGAGTCGAGCTTGAGTTTTCTGGGGTTCGGCGTGCCGCCGCCGACTCCGAGCTGGGGCGAGATTCTTTCCCAGAGCCGTGACTATATTGAATTTGCATGGTGGCTGACCGTTTTCCCCGGGTTTGCGATATTCATGAGCATCACCGCCTACAACCTTGTCGGTGAAGGACTGCGGGACGCGATGGACCCGAAACTGTTCCGGTAACTGCCGGCCGAAGCCGGATATGAGAGGGTGGGAATAACAGCCCTGATCGGATGAGTGGTTGATCTAAGAGAATAGCGAAATGCTCCAGTTGCACATTGAAGACGAGAGCGGGATACTTACAGTCAGCAAGCTTAACCAGCATGTGAAGGCGCTACTGGAGGAGAGGTTCCCGTTTGTCTGGGTTAAAGGTGAGATATCTAATTTTCGGGTCCCGGCTTCGGGACATTTTTATTTCACGCTCAAGGATGCGCAGAGCCAGATCAACGCGGTCTTTTTTCGAGCGCAAAACCGCTTCCTGCGGTTTGTCCCCGAATCGGGAATGCAGGTCATTTGCCAGGCCCGTCTGAGCGTCTATGAACCCAGGGGCGAATACCAGTTAATAGTAGAGGTCATGGAGCCCCTCGGGGTTGGCGACCTGCAGCTCGCTTTCGAGGCCTTGAAGAGGAAGCTCGAGGCCGAAGGTCTGTTCGACGCGGCCCGAAAGAAAGTCCTTCCGCTTTGCCCGCAGAATGTCTGCCTGATTACTTCAAAAAGCGGCGCTGCAATCAGGGACATCCTCAAGGTGCTCCAGAGAAGCCCTTATCCAGTTTCGGTCACACTTTTCCCGGTGGCCGTGCAGGGACCCGAGGCTGCTTGAAATAGCTGAAGCTATTGGATCGGCCAACCTGCTTACCTGGCGCCACGAGTGGGATGTTGTGATTGTCGGGCGCGGAGGGGGAAGCGTAGAAGACCTGTGGGCGTTTAACGAGGAGGTTGTCGCGCGGGCGATTTCCGGGTCTTCGATTCCGGTAATTTCAGCGGTAGGCCATGAAATTGATTTTACAATAGCAGATATGGTTGCGGACCTTCGAATGCCCACACCGACCGGTGCGGCCGAGTGGGTGGTAAAGAGGCTCGAGCAGTTCCAACGCGACCTGCATGGCGGCAGGGATCGGTTGGTCCAGATCATAAAGGCAAGACTCGAGAATCTGGCCTTGCGGCTCAAATACCTGGAGAGCCGGATAACGCATCCCAAAAGGCGCCTGGAGAATCTGAGGCTCACTCTCGACGATCGCCTGCAACGCCTGACTCTTGCCATCCAGAGGCGCCTTGAGAAGATGCGCGTTTCGTACAGCCATCTGGGCGGCAGGCTGCTGTATCTTAATCCTGAGGCCCGCATCCAGAAAGGCCGAGCGGAGCTAAACCGCCTGTGCAAAGAGCTTACGCTCCATCATCACCGGATTTTAGACGGATACAGGCTCAGGTATGAGCATAACGTCTCGCGTCTAGGGGCGCTTAGTCCGCTTTCGGTTCTTCTGCGCGGGTATTCGATTACGTATAGAATCGCGGATGGCAAAGTGATCAGAAGCTACACTGAAACCGGGCCTGGAGATAGTGTTGTTGTGCGGCTTGCCGACGGCCGGCTGGAGTGTATGGTCGATAAGGCCGAAAACGTTCAGACCGAATAGGAAGGGTGACTCCGTGGCTAAGAAAAAAAGTGATCTGTTTGAAGAGGCTCTGAAAAAGCTTCAGGATCTCGTGGAAAAGCTGGAGAAGGGGGACTTGCCCCTTGAAGAGGCAATGGAATGTTTCTCCGAGGGGATTCGAACTGCCCAGTTTTGCCACAAGAAACTCGAAGAGGCCGAAACCAAGGTACAGGTGCTCCTTAAAGACCAGCAGGGCGGGTGGGAATCCGCGCCTTTCGAGGCCGCTCAGACGAACGCGGGACAGAAGGGGTAACTCTGGGGCTTGGGCGAGTTGCGCCGCAAACACGCTTAATTACTTGTAGCTGGAAGTTGCAAATCGGCCATGTTAGTATTATATTTAGTCTTTTAGTTTTTCGATTTTTTACAAAGTTAATCCGTATTGTAGGTTTCTATGGGTGAATTCGACTTTAAGGCTTATTTGAGCCGGCAAAAGCAGCTTGTTGAGGAGGCTCTGGAGAAGATTTTTCCGGTCGCCTCCGGGCTTCAAAAAAGAGTAATCGAAGCTGCCCGCTATAGCCTGTTTGCCGGAGGAAAGCGGCTGCGTCCGATCCTGTGTCTGGCAGCGGCAGAAGTGGTAGGCGGCGAAATTGAGCCGGTCCTTCCGGCTGCTTGCGCCCTCGAGATGATTCACACCTATTCTCTGATCCATGACGACCTGCCTGCCATGGACAATGACAATTTCAGGCGAGGGGTCCCTACCAATCACAAAGTGTTCGGGGAAGCGATCGCCATTCTGGCAGGAGACGCCCTGTTGACAGAAGCTTTTGAATATTTCGCGCTCAGCGGTGTGAGTCTGAACAAAGTGACGGAAGTGATCCGGATTGCCGTCAAGGCTGCCGGCTACAGGGGAATGATCGGAGGATAGGTAATCGATCTTGAATGTGAAAACCGAAAGGTGGACCTCGCGACAGTTGAGTACATGCACATCCATAAAACTGGAGCTTTGCTTTCGGCCTCACTGGAGATCGGGGCTATTCTTGGCGGTGGTGGGCAAGACCAGACAAGTGCGTTAAAGAATTACGGCCATCACATCGGGCTTGCGTTTCAGATTACCGACGATCTTCTTGACGTTGAGGGAGACCCCGCACTCATGGGCAAGACACCGGGATCGGACGCCGCCAAAAACAAAATGACTTATCCCGCCCTGCTGGGCATTGCTCGATCCAAGGATGCAGCAAAGGAGCATGTGGAAAGTGCATTTGAGGCGCTGGCGGGTTTTGACGTAAGGGCTGAACCGTTGCGGGCCATCGGGCGGTACTTGTTGGTGCGTAGAGGATAATTCGGATAAAATATCTTGACTTATCTCAGGGTTTTTCATTATTTGGTATAGATTGATAAGGCAACGAATCTAATAAGAGGGATTAAATTGGAAAACAAAACGATGGGCAAAGGGTGCCTTTCCAGTATCGAAATTCCCCATCAGCTAAGAGGCCTGTCTCACCAGCAACTTTCCGATCTGGCTGAAGAAATACGTGCTCGCATCATAGGCACTGTTGCCGAAAACGGCGGGCACCTTGCTCCCTGTCTCGGTGTAGTGGAACTGACAATAGCCCTTCATTACGTATTCGATGCGGCATACGACCGTTTCATATGGGACGTAGGCCATCAGGCTTATGCACACAAGCTTCTGACCGGACGCCAAAAAGACTTTGGTTCCCTGCGTCAGTACGGCGGAATAAGTGGTTTCCCCAAGCGCTCCGAGAGCAGGTATGACGCTTTCGGGACAGGCCACTCCAGCACTTCGATATCCGCCAGCCTGGGCATTTCGGTCGCCAATCATCTTAAGGGAAGCCAAGCTCGGACGATTGCCGTGATCGGTGACGGCAGCATGACCGGCGGAATGGCTTTCGAGGGACTCAACAACGCCGGGGACCTCGCCAGAAACCTCATTGTGGTCCTCAACGACAACGAGATGTCCATTTCGCCCAATGTTGGAGCTCTTTCTTCATTTCTGAGCCGCAAGCTTTCGGGAAAAACCTTGATGTATCTTAAGCGGGAGATGGAGGATGTCCTCAAATCAATCCCCGGAATCGGCCCGAATATCCTCCAGGTGCTGAGGCGCAGCGTTGATTCGCTGATCAGTTTTTTTACGCCGGGAATGCTGTTCCAGGCCCTCGAGTTTCAGTATATCGGCCCCATAAACGGGCATCGTCTCGACAAATTGATAACGACATTCGAAATAGCGCGCAATGTGGACGGTCCTGTTCTTATTCATGTGCTGACCAAAAAAGGAAAGGGCTACGAGCCTGCACAAAAGGACCCCACGAGGTTCCATGGGGTGGGGCCCTTTGATATAGCAACCGGCAAGAGCATCTCTAATGGCCTCTCCTATACCAAGATTTTCGGGAAGGCGATGAAGAAGCTGGCTGACACCAACCCCAAATTGATCGGCATTACGGCCGCAATGATCGAGGGTACCGGGCTCGACTGCTTCGCCAAGACCTTTCCCGAACGGTTTTTTGACGTCGGTATCGCAGAACAGCATGCTGTAACCTTTGCGGCCGGCCTTGCCACGGAGGGTTTCAAGCCGGTGGTGGCCATCTACTCCACTTTTCTCCAGCGAGCTTATGATCAGATATTGCACGATGTCTGCCTTCAGAACCTTCCGGTGGTCTTTGCAATGGACCGTTCCGGGATAGTGGGCGAAGATGGGCCGACACACCATGGTCTGTTCGACCTGTCGTATCTGCGCTCCATGCCTAATATGGTGGTGATGGCCCCAAAGGATGAAAACGAGCTTCAGCATATGTTGAAGACGGCGGTCGATCACGACGGTCCGGCTGCCGTGCGCTATCCCAGAGGAAACGTTATCGGCGTAAAGCTCGATGACGAACTCAAGTCACTGGAGATAGGGAAGGGCGAACTGCTGCGGCCGGGGAAAGATTTGGTCATCGTGGCCATCGGTTCCACGGTGCTGCCTGCAATTGAAGCCGCTGAGCGGCTCGATTCGGAAGGGATCGAAACGGCGGTCATAAATGCCCGGTTTGTAAAGCCTCTTGATCGTGAATTGATCATGACCTGGGCTGAGAAGACGGGTAGGGTTATTACTGTTGAAGAGAACGCACTCATGGGTGGCTTTGGAAGCGCGATCCTGGAAATGTTCGAGGAAGAATCGTTTTTCCCGAAGGCATTAAAGCGTTTGGGCGCATCGGATTGTTTTGTTCCTCATGGAAGCCAGACCATATTGAGAAATCTCTGTGGAATAGACGCCGACGCCATTGAGAGTGCTGCCCTTAAATTGTTAGATTTCAGTCATGGCCAAGTCCTCCGAGCGATTGGACAAACTGCTCGTCGATAAAGGTTTTGCCCCTACTCGCCAACGCGCTCAGTCGCTTGTTCTGGCTGCAAAAGTCCTGGTGAACGGCCGGGTTCTGACCAAGGCCGGACATCAAGTCCCCGAAGACTCAGAGATTTGTATTATAGCGGACGCAATCCCTTACGTAAGCCGGGGCGGTCTGAAGCTCGAACATGCGATCCGTGCGTTTTCAATCGAAGTGGCCGGCCGGATTGCTATGGATGTAGGCTCCTCAACGGGAGGCTTTACTGATTGTCTGCTCTCATTTGGAGCACGCAGGGTCTATGCAGTTGATGTCGGATATGGCCAGCTTGCGCTCAAACTAAGGAACGACCCGCGTGTGATCCCACTTGAAAGGAACAACATCCGGCACCTGCCTGCCGAACTCATACCCGAGCCTGTTCAGATAGTCGTCATCGACACATCGTTCATCTCTCTCAAGCTGGTGATTCCATCCGTGCTCAATTTTCTGGAATCCGAAGCGGTGCTCGTCGCACTCATAAAACCGCAGTTCGAAGCCGGCCGCGAGCAGGCATCGAAGGGCGCAGGAGTCATTCGGGACCCCCGCATACACGAGCAGGTGTGCGATGCGCTGGCTAAATTTACAGCCGGGCTTGGATTTGAGGTGGTTGGAATAACTCCATCTCCCATACTGGGGCCGAAGGGAAACCGGGAATTCCTGATGGCGGCGGTTGCGCCCAAAAATCGGTAAGAAAACGGCATGCGCATTCATCTGGTATTCGTCGGCAAGACGGCCTTTGGCGACATAGAGTCTGCAATAGGCCGTTACCTGGAAAGACTTCGGCATTACTGTCCGGTGGAGATTCACTACATAAAGGCAGAGAAGATCACAGCGGCTGCCGGGGAGCGGTTCGTCCGTGAGCGAGAGAGCGAGCGCATCCTGAAATTGGCAGGGCGCCAGGGACATCTGATCGTGTGGGACCAAAAAGGGCGCGATCTCGATTCCCTCGGGTTGTCAAAGCTGATGGAAAAACTGATAGCCTCGGCAATATCGGACCTCTGGATGGCAGTGGGCGGACCGGTCGGGCTATCCTGCCAATTGCTGAAAGGCGCCCACGACGTGCTCTCTTTGTCGAAGATGACCCTTCCTCACGACCTCGCCCGCCTGGTGCTCGTTGAGCAGCTCTATCGCGCTTTAACGATTATAAAAGGTGAGCCTTACAATAGGTAAGCCAAAGTGCGCAGACGGCCAAAAGCAAAAGCCGAGGCAATGCTCGAAGGCCTCAGCTCCGCCTTGGCGCTAAACGGCGACAACTTCGGTGACCTCGGGGATTTCCTGCTTAATGATTCGTTCGATACCCGACTTCAAAGTCATCTGGCTCATGGGGCAGCCCCGGCAGGCCCCGGTCAGCCGCACTTTGACAACAGAACCATCAACCGCTATCAACTCAACACTTCCACCGTCTTTCTCCAGCATGGGTCTTATCTTGGCAAGCGCCTGCTCGACCTTCTCACGCATTTGTTTCCTCCGGTCAGGATGATTGTCAGCTTTGAATCATACCGGCGCAAGATAACATATAAAATAAGAAGGGAAAACAAAATCCTGTCTATAAAGCGGGTGGTTTCCCCTGGCTTATTCATTCTCCGGCCTGTCTGAACCAAAACTATTTTCGTAATAAAGCCGCTGGGAATGGAATTGAAATTTAGTATTGTTTTCAGTAGAATGCAGGACTGATTGGAATAGATAGGTGTTTTGCAAACTCATTTGGAGGTAGACCCTATGGCTGGTTATCAACTTTCGGAGCGCATTTCACCCGATCAGCTCAGCAAGTGTGTCGATCACCTGGCGGAGCGAATAAACCGTGACTATAAAGGCAAGAATCTTGTCCTGATCGGTATTCTTAAAGGGGCCTTTATTTTTATGGCCGATCTGGCAAGGCGTCTTGACCTTCCCGTCAAATTGGACTTCGTGCGCTTGGCCAGCTATGGGGATAAGACCCAGACTTGTGGAAACGTCAGGATAACAAAGGACGTAGAGCTTCCTTTACAGGGAAGCCATGTGCTGGTCGTAGAGGATATAGTAGACTCCGGTGTCACTCTCAAGTGGCTCCTTGATCATGTCTCGAAGCTGTGCCCTGAATCCGTAAAGGTGTGCGCTCTTTTGGATAAACTTGAGCGCCGCGAGGTGGAAGTTCCCATCGATTATGTCGGAATGACGGTGGCCAATGCATTTCTGGTCGGCTATGGACTGGATTTCTCCGAGAATCACAGGAACCTGCCGGCCATCTATGAAGTCGTGTTCGACACGACCGTCTCGGGATAATATTCGTCTGTGGAAGGGAAAAGATAGATGTCCACAATGGTGATAACCTGTGAGTCCTGTGGAGCAAAGTTCCGAATAGATTCCGACAAACTAAACAAACCTCGCAACAAGGTGAGGTGTTCCCAATGCAAGAACATATTCCTGGTGGAACTGCCCGATGAAGACGACCTCATTCATATCGAAATCTCCGATGAGGAAAGCGCTTTCATTCCCGGGACCATACATGATGAGATTCGCAAGGCCCCTGCGCCGGCAAGAAGGGAATCGCGGTCCTCAAAGAAAAAGATCTTGCTTGCCGTAGCTGTCGCAATCCTGATAATCGTTATTGTTGCGTTAGTGTTCGGGCCGGGAGGCTGGCTTCCGGTTTTATCGAGCAAAAGCCCCGCCCCAACAGAACCTGCAAAACCTGTCATCACGATCACTGACAGCGTTCAGGCTTACTACCTGGAAAACGTGCACTCCGGGCAGGTGCTCGTAATTGAGGGCGAAGTGCTCAACGAATCCAACAAACCCGTCAGTTTCATAATGATCGAAGGAAAGCTGTTCAACAGCAAGGATACGGTCGCACAAATCCAGCGCTGCTATGTAGGCAATTCTTTCACGCGCAAAGAAATAGCTAACCTCAATCTATCTGAATTGCAGGAAAAAATGATGAACCAGGAGGGCAAAAACCTCAAAGACATCGGGATTCCTACGGCCGGCAAGGCGCCTTTCATGCTCGTTTTCCATGATCTTCCCGAAGTGAGTACCCTCAGCAACTACAGTGTCAATGTGATCAGTTCGAAATTTGACTAGTCCAAAGGCCTTTTCAGACTCCTTTCTCGTTTATGATCCAACTTATTGAAGTAACGAAAAGAATTGACAAGTGCACGGTTTAAGTGTAAAAAGGCCCTTGTCCAAGCTCCTGAAAAATAGGCAAAAAATATTCCCTAGAGGCCTCAATCATGCTGGATGTGAAATTCGTGCGAGAAAACTTCGGGCTGGTGCGACAGATGCTGAAAAACCGCCAGTCCGACCTGAATCTTGAGCCCTTTTTGGAACTGGATGAAACAAGGCGGCGCATTTTGGTAGATGTGGAGCAGAAGAAGCACCGGCGAAATGTTGCGTCCGAGGAAATATCCAAACTGAAGAAAGAGAAAAAAGACGCCTCGAGTCTCGTAGAGGAAATGAAGGAACTGGGCCGGCAAATCAAAGTACTCGATGAGCAGTCGGCCGAAGTGGAGCATAAGTTCAGGGACCTTCTCCTGATCATCCCGAATATACCCGACAACTCGGTGCCTGTTGGCAGCGATGAGAAAGACAACGAGCAAATCCGTACCTGGGGGGAAAAACCGGCCTTTGATTTCAAGCCCCGGCCTCACTGGGAAATCGGGGAGGGGCTTGGCATTCTTGATTTCGAGCGTGGCGCAAAAATTACCGGGGCGCGGTTCACTCTCTATTGGGGCGCCGCCGCTGCATTGGAACGCGCTTTGATCTGCTTCATGATCGACATTCATACAAAGCGCCACGGCTATACCGAAGTCCTTCCGCCCTTCATGGTGAACAGCACGAGCATGAGGGGCACCGGACAGCTTCCCAAGTTCAGCGAGGATTTGTTCAAGATCGACGGATGGGATTATTGGCTGGTTCCAACCGCGGAAGTGCCCGTTACCAATATTCACAGCGAGGAGATTCTCGAGGAGTCCGTTCTGCCCCGGTGCTATACGGCCTATACTCCCTGCTTTCGCTCCGAAGCAGGCTCGCACGGAAAAGACACCCGCGGTTTGATAAGACAGCATCAGTTCAACAAGGTTGAACTCGTCAAATTCACCCGCCCTGAGGATTCATACTCTGAGCTTGAAAGACTTCTCAAGGACGCGGAAACAATTCTTCAGGAACTGGGAATCCACTATCGGGTCATTCTGCTTTGCACCGGCGACATGGGCTTTTCCTCATCCAAGACTTACGATATAGAGGTGTGGCTTCCCGGCCAGGATACATACC
>OMSV01000188.1:14336-20606 GCA_900290385.1 Syntrophobacter sp. SbD2
GAGGATTTTCAAGCCAGGCGCGCCAATATCCGTTTCCGCCGAACCGGGCGAAACCGTACGGACCTGATACATACGCTCAACGGGTCGGGGCTGGCAGTCGGGCGAACTCTGGTGGCTATTCTTGAAAACTACCAGCAGGAGGACGGAACTGTCGTTATCCCTGAAGTTTTGCGTCCATATATGGGAAATATGAAGGTGATCGAAAAGCTGCGCTGATTTACTTTTCAAGGAGTCCCTATCATGACTAAGAGTGAGTTGATCGAAGCATTGGCCAAGGCAGAGGGAATCACGTTGAAAGCTGCAGAAACCGCGGTCAACGTATCGTTTCAGAGTATGGAACAGGCGCTCGTTAGCTCAGACCGTCTGGAAATCCGTGGGTTCGGCAGCTTTAAGGTGAAAGACTATGAGGGATATAAAGGCAGAAACCCCAAAACCGGTGCATTGATTGAAGTATCGTCCAAGAAATTGCCCTTCTTCAAAGTAGGCAAAGAACTCAAGGAAAGAGTCAACGGAGCCGATGTTATCGATGCCCCGGTCAAGGTGAAGTGAAAAAAACTCTCAGTGGGTGATCGCAAGTTCGTCAAAATCACCGATATAGACTTCATCGAGGAGATCGACCCTTTCGATCCGGCTCATCGGACTTCCCTCGCGACACCACTCTATCATCCTTTCGACCTTGTCCGACCCTCCTTCGAAAACAGCCTCCACTCTGCCATCAGGCAGGTTTCGAACCCATCCCGTGACCCCGATCAGTTGCGCGGCGTCACGGGTATACGCCCGGAAGAAAACGCCCTGGACCCTTCCCGTAATCCAGACGTGCACCCGACGTTTTTTCATTTAGGCCTCCGCCGGAAGAGTGTTCTTATCTAACATACCGATGAATTCATCCTCTTGCATTATCCTTACTCCCAGCTTCTGAGCCTTGGCCAGTTTGGAGCCTGGGTCCGTGCCGGCGACGAGGACATCGGTTTTGCTGCTGACGCTGTCCGTAACCCGTGCGCCTTTTGCTGCTGCTTGCTCCCCTGCCTCCTGCCGAGTCATCGAGGAAAGCGCTCCGGTGAAGACAACTGTCTTCCCTAACCAAAAACCGCTCTGAACGGGACGGGCAGGTTCTGGATTTTCAATGGTCACTCCCAAATCCACCAGATCGTCTATCAGCCTGCCGTTCTCCGGATTCGAAAAGTAAGTCACTACGGCAGTTGCAACTTTTTCTCCGATTCCCTGAATCTGCTGCAATTCCTCAGGCTGTGCCGAACGGATATTATCAATAGAGCCGAAAGCGTTGGCAAGAAGATCGGCCATGAAGGTCCCCACGTGGCTAATGCCCAGCGAGTACAGGAACCTCGATAGCGTTGTATGTTTGCTCCCATTGATTGCGTCGAGCAAATTTCGAGCAGATTTGTTCCCGAAGCCGGCAAGATCCTCGATGTCTTCCATCTGGAGCCTGTAGAGGTCCGAAACGGTTCGGATGATCCCGCCGTCGATGAACCGCGACACTATCCTCTCGCCAAGGCCGTTTATGTCCATAGCGTCGCGGCTTGCGAAATGCACGATCGAACCTTTGATTTGAGCCGGGCAGTTACGGTTCACACACCTGTGGAATGCCTCATCGGGCAGCCGCACTACCAGGGCGCCGCAGGCGGGGCAGCGCTCCGGCATCTGGAACGGTTTTTCCTCTCCCGTTCTACTCGCTTTAATTACCTGGATCACCTCAGGGATCACCTCACCAGCCCTGTGAACGATAACCGCGTCGCCTTTCCGTATGTCTTTTCTTTCGATTTCATCAATATTGTGGAGTGTTGCGCGCTTGACTGTAACCCCGCCTACCAGGACGGGGTTAAGAAAAGCCACTGGAGTAATAATTCCAGTCCTGCCGACGTTTACGCCGATATCCTGCACGTGAGTCTGTACCTCGTCCGGACTGAATTTTAGGGCGACCGCCCAGCGGGGGCTGCGGGATTTGTCGCCGAGCTGTCTTTGCCAGACCAGGTTGTTTACTTTTATTACCACCCCGTCAATCTCGTAGGGGAGGGATTCACGATCTTCAACCATTTTTTCATAGTAGCCGATGGCTTCCCCGATGCCATGGCAGAGGAGCGATCGGGGATTTACCGGAAGTCCCCAACGTTGAAGCTGGTTAAGCATCTCGATCTGCGTCACGAACTCTTTTTCAGCCAGTAACGTTCCTACGCCGTAGAAGAAGGCACGAAGGGGCCGGCTGGCCGTAATGGATGGGTCAAGCTGGCGAAGAGACCCTGCGGCTGCGTTCCTTGGGTTGGCGAAAAGAGGTTCGCTGCGTTTGCCTCGTTCTTCGTTGAGAGCTTCTAAATCGCGTTTTTCCATAAAAACTTCGCCACGGACGGCAAGTTTGACCGGAAGTGCGTTTTCCCCCCTATGAGAAAAAAGCCGCAATGGCGCCGCACGAATCGTTTTGACATTCTGTGAAACATCTTCGCCCGTAAATCCGTCACCTCGAGTACCTGCGCCGGTAAGCACCCCATTTTCATAAACAAGTTCGACGGCGAGTCCGTCCATTTTAAGCTCTGCGACGTAGTCAACTTGCGGGGGGCTGGTTCCAAGGAGCTTGCGGACTCTGCGGTCAAAATCAAGGGCCTCTCGCGTGTTCATCGCATTTTCAAGGCTTAGCAGGGGTATCTCGTGCCGAAAAGGGTGGAATTTGTCAATCGGCGCAAATCCGACGCGCTGTGTCGGCGAATCGGGCGTTATAAGTTCGGGGTTCCTGTTTTCGAGGTCAACCAGTTCGCGGAAGATTTTGTCGTATTCAGCGTCGCTGATTTCAGGCTGATCGAGGGCGTAGTAACGATAATTGTGAAAATCGAGAAGTCGGCGAAGATCTTCAATTCTCGCGACAATATCTTCTTTATCGATCATCAGGCCCATCCGTCTCCGGTCACCTGCTACACCCGGCAAATAGTCGTCAGTATTGATTTTATAACTCTTTTTCGTGATTCATGGAACTGAGGATCTCGAAATCCATGTACCCATTTCAGGCCCGAAAGATCGTCCGAAACGACCAGAACTACGGCAAGATGGACCCCTCGAAACCGCGATACTGAAAAAAGGGCGGAGGTTTCCATATCGACTGCCAAAACGCCCTGCGACTGGAAGGCTTTTATTTTGGCGCAGGTCTCGCGAAACGGCGCATCGGTTGTCCATACGGTCCCCTCGTGGATTGCCTGACCCGTTGATGCCAGAGCTGATTTTAGTGCATTGAACAACTCTGAAGAGGGAGCACGCATAACCCCTGGATAGTGACCGGAAGTCCCTTCCTCGCAAATCGCCCCTGAAGGAAGGACAATGTCGCCAATTCTCACCTTATTGCTCAGAGAGCCGCACCAGCCCGCCGCGATAAATCTCCTTGCCCCTAGGGCGATCATTTTCTCGAGAACGAGAACCGCCTGGGGAGCGCCCAGCATCGGACCGGCAAGAGCGACGTGCGTCCCTTCACAGGCGCCTGTATAAACCTCGGACAGATAAAGGTTATGCGTGTGCCTGAGAGGTTGTGAGAAGCAGGCCGAAAATGAAGCCAGATCTTCCGGACTGAAAACCAGGATTGCAAGGTGGGGCAGGCTTTCTTCATGTCTGCCCCTCCTCGGTTCTATCATGCATGCGTTTTCTTCAATAGCCATACGAGAGGTCGACTTGTCATGGGTCATTTCCAAAAAACTTGGCGGGCCATTTTACTGTGTCTTGCAACGGATTTCCAGCGGGATTGATTGATTTTGACCCGTCTTCACTGATGTGATAATAATGAACAGTCACCTTTTCAAATTCCTCCAAACCATGATCGCCTTGTGTGCCGGTGATGTCATCGAGCCAGATGAAAAAGCTTGTGGTGAAAAACTATTCAGGGAGTGCTTTTTACATGTTCTCGCCTAAGAGGCGTTTTCGTGGCCGGCATTTATTTATTATTTTGCTCATCCTGGGGACGGGCTTCGGGATTTACAGAAAGCTTTACAGGCCAAAAGCAAGTCCTCCTCAGCAAAGACCGGCAATCGAAGCGGTTGTTTCCAAACCAATTGGGTCGCCGCCTCAGATGGCGGCGACCGCACACAAGCCCGATGCCCCCGATACGTTTGAAATCCGCCGTCTGGTCCTTCATTCCGGTGATACTCTGGCGGGAATTGTTGCGACCTCCGGCATGCCTGGCTCGTATTCGGATGACTGGCGCAAGGCCTGCACGTCCGCCCCATTCGACCGAATCCATGAAGGTGACGAGCTGATTTTGATACTGAGCCGGGCAGACGCTCTTCCTGTCGAGGTAGTTTACCTGGAGTCCGACGGGCCCTCCTATAGACTGCGGAAAAACTCAACCGGCTGGGAATGCAGGTCCGGTGAAACCCCCGCCGGACGGTCCGGCAAGACGGTGCGAAGCGCATGGTCGGAGACCTTTTATGATTCCTGTATCGCCGGTGGGCTGCCGACGCCTCTTATTTCGAACCTCGCGGACATCTTCTCCTATGATATCGACTTCACATCCGACCTGAAGGATGGAGATTACTTTTCAGCCTTCTTTCAGGAAGCTCCGATCCCATCGAGTGAAGGGAAACAGTTTCTCCTCCTTGCCGCCGAAATGAGCGTCTCGGGGAAAGTCTACCAGGCTTTTGGATTTCAGCTCCCGGATGGATCGTGGGATTACTTCGATGCAAGAGGAGCATCGCTCAAACGAGCGTTCCTGAAGAGTCCCATCCATCATCGGCAGTTGTTGTCTTCTAAAGAGTGCAGGAATATCAAACCCGTCCTTAAGATCTACCGTCCCCGCTTTGCAATAGACTATGTCGCCCCAAGAGGGACTGAGGTCTGCGCGGTCGGGGACGGGGTAGTCTCGGGAGTCCGAAAGAACGCCAGTAGAGGTCTTTCTCTTACAATCCGGCACCGGGGAGGTTACACGAGTTGGTACGGAAACCTCTCCTCATGCAGCCGTGGGCTGACTCGCGGGTCGCCTGTTTCACAGGCAGAGGTGATCGGCTCGATAGGTGCGGCCAAGGGCGGAAAATTTTGTCTCAACTTCCATTTATACAAGGATGGAAAGCCTGCCAATTTCCGGACCGCAGAGTTTACCCGCTCGAAATCAGTACCCAAGACGATTGTCTCAGAATTTGAAAAATCGCGGGACTTTTGTTCGGCCGCCCTTCACGGAGAACCCCCCGATGGACAAAACCATGAGCTAATGTCCGGCAGAGACTGATGATGACGGATTTGTTTGCGGAAGTAGTTATAATGGGAACGGCCCTCAATAAAGGGCTTCACTACTCGATTCCCGCCCGCCTTGCCGGAAAGGTGCATCCCGGGAGCAGAGTTTCGGTCGAACTGGGCAAGAGGAAAGCGGCCGGGATCGTCATCTGCGTTGGAAATTGCCTTCCGGAGCTGCCCGAGACAATCAATATCCGTCCAATCCGGGACTCGATCGATGAACTGCCGGCCATACCGCCCGACCTCCTCGAGTTGTGCCTCTGGATATCCAAGTATTATTTTTATCCCCTCAGCCAAGTATTCGATCTGGTAATTCCGTTCGGTAGGTCCGAACCGATCGGGCCGGCACCGAACAGCCCCGGCATAAAGTTCGTTCGCCTGATCGATTCTAAAGCCTGCGAAAGCCTCAAATCCGAGAAATCAAAGGAAATAGTTCGACTGCTTCGTTTGGCAGGCGGTACGGTCTGCTTGCGCGACTTGCGCAAATTGTGCGAAAACCCGGATTATTCTCTAAAAAAGCTTATCAAGGCCGGCATAATCGCGGTCGAAGAGTCCAGGACAAGCCCGGCAACCGGCTATCCCGCCTCTTGTAAAGCGGGGACTGCAAGCCCCCCTTTGTCCAAAGAGGGGCAGGAGGGATTTTCAAACCTCTGGGCCCTGGAATTGACCGAGAATCAGGCCGCCGCCCTCGATCAAACAGCTCCTTACATTGACAACCCCTGTTTCCAGCCTTTTGTCTTATATGGAGTGACCGGTAGCGGGAAAACGGAAATCTACCTTCGTTTGATGGAAAAAGCTGCCCAATGCGGTAATGGGTCCCTTGTACTGGTGCCTGAGATCGGGATCAGCGCGCAAATGGAGTCGATTTTCCGGGAACGATTCGGCGCNNGGCTTGCCGTGTGGCATAGCGCTCTACCAGAAAGGGAGCGCAAGCGCGCATGGGCGGACATTCGGTCGGGCAGGAAGAAAATAGTGCTGGGGGCAAGGTCTGCGGTTCTCACGCCCGTCCAGGATCTGAAGCTGATCATAGTGGACGAGGAGCACGACACATCCTAC
>OMSV01000195.1 GCA_900290385.1 Syntrophobacter sp. SbD2
GACTGTTTCCTTTGAGTTAAGTTCGATAATGGTGGCGGCTGGGGCGATAATAGGAATGAAGGTGGCCTGGAGCATGCTGGCGGGGGGCATCCTGAACTACTTATTGATCACTCCCTATATCTACGAAAGGGGAATAATCCACGGACTGGGATACAAAAATATTGTGGCCTGGAGCCTTTGGGGCGGGACTGCCCTGATGGTGAGCTCAGGTCTGCTGACTTTCGCCTTTCAGTGGAAGACAGTGTGGAGAGCAATTGCCGGTACCGGACAGATTTTCCAGTGGAAGGGGTTGAAGAGCGCCGACAAGGGATCGAATTCAGATCTGAGCAAGATGGACGGAATAGAGGTTCCGGGAAGCTGGTTTATCGCAGGGCTTATTGTTTCCGGCATCGGGATAGTAGCGGTCCAGGTGTTCGCCTTTTCAATCTCGTGGTGGATGGGCGCTCTCTCGGTAATAATGACTTTCTTCCTCTCGCTCGTCGCGTGCCGCGCAACGGGAGAAACCGATATCACCCCAATTGGCGCAATGGGCAAGATCACTCAGCTATCCTACGGCATTATCGCTCCTTCGGACATCACCGCAAACCTGATGACGGCGGGGATAACCGCAGGGGCGGCCGCTTCCTCCGCTGACCTTCTGACCGACCTCAAATCGGGCTATCTTCTCGGAGCAAATCCGAGGAAGCAGTTCATTGCACAATTTTTGGGCATTTTTGCCGGGGCGGCGGTTATCGTCCCTTGTTTCTACCTTCTGGCGCCAACGCCCGACATTCTCGGCGGCGACAAATTTCCCGCTCCCAGCGCTCAGGTGTGGAAAGGGGTGGCCGAACTGCTCGCCAACGGACTCTCCAGCCTGCACGGCTCAGCCAGAATTGCCCTTGTCATTGGGATAGCTGTCGGGGCGCTCCTGTCGGCACTCGATCGCCTGGCGCCTTCGCGAATCCGATCTTTTCTTCCTTCAGCAATGGGTTTGGGACTTGCGTTTGTAATTCCCTTTTGGAACACGCTCTCTATCTTTCTAGGGGCCCTTATAGCATCGATTGTGCGAAAAACCCGTATGGAAGGACATATTATACCGGCGGCCTCGGGAATAATAGCAGGGGAGAGCCTGATCGGCGTGCTGGTCGCCCTATTTTCAACCGTTGGGGCGGGATAGCTTAAATATATTCACACGACGAAAGATGAATATGGCGCAAAGGACTGCTGCGCCCGCAGCAAGGAATAGGGCCTGGAAACCCTCAAGTTCGCCTACATATCCGAGGATTACCGATCCGATGAACGCCCCGGCATCAATGCTTCCGGTGTAGGCCCCCGTGATCTTCCCCCTGACATTCTGGGGTTCCGCCCTGAGGGCATGAGCGTTCAGCGCGGGATAGAGCAATCCGTGGGGGCATGAGCGTTCAGCGCGGGATAGAGCAATCCGTGGCCGCATCCGGTCACAAACCCCGAAAAAAAGAGCAGGCCGCTTTCTTTCATGAACACCATCACCAGCAGCCCCCCGCCCATGAGTGCCAGCGCATATGGTATGATCCTGTCTTCGCCCTGACGGTCAATAAAGCTGCCCCCCAACAACCGGGTGAGGATCGCGGCGCAAGAGTATGCAATGTAATAGAGCGATATGAAAGAAATCCGCTTTGCGTTCGCATACGGCGATATGAACCCGTTTACCGCTGCCAGCCCAAACCCGAAAAGCAGGGCTATGGCGGCTATCATGGAAACCCTCCTCTTTTGGAGGACTAGAAAGAATGAGGACTCAACCGGTTTGACCAGGCGAACGTAGGCATCCTTCAGTGGATGCTGGATTATCAGCCCCACACCGGCCAAAGCGGCGGCAACGATGAACAGAAGGTCGAATCCCGCCCTGCGGATGATGATCTCCGCTAGAACCGGGCCGAGAGCGGTGCCCATAAGCCCGGATATCCCAAACATCCCGAGTCCTCCATTCAGACGTTCATCGGGTATTATGTCGGCAATGTAGGTGAATGCGGCAGTAATGCAAATAGCGAATCCAATCCCGTGAACGACCCTCACCAAAATTAGAGGAAGATAAAAACTATCGAGAGCGCCTCTGAAAAACAGGTATGCAAGGGGCATTAGCGTCATGATCATCGAGCCTGCCGCATAGCTTTTCTTCCTTCCGACCCTGTCGATCATGTTTGAAATCCATGGGCGGCACAGGACAGAAGACAATGCGAAAACTCCCATAATGATGCCGATGTCGACCTGCCCCCCGCCATGGGCCGTGATGAAAAGGGGGAAAAGGAAAAAGGCGCCGTAGCTGGAGAGGCACGAGAGATTCGCAATAGCCAAGGAAAAAAAGGTTCGGGAATAAAGCATCGAAGAAGCCGGGTCCTGTTTTCGAGATATAGCGCCTGGCCGCTGGATCGGCGCACAATTGGCCAATAGTATATTCTGTTGCGATTTATGAAAAGGGGGTTTGAAGTACCGGAGGTGTACTTTTGGCCTGGGACTTTTGGGTCTTTTGGAAAGAATTGCGGGCAAAAAGCACTTTAGATCACTTGCTCGCACAACGTGTTGCCGTCCGTATTGCCGCCTTGAACGATAACGGCCTTGACGGGCAAATGGTCCGAAGCCTTTCGACTCAGCGGCGACTTGTGGGTTGATATACTCAGCAGGGAAGCCATGGGCCGTACCCAGATTCTGTCAAGCGGCAGAACAGGCATGAAGGAGGGAAAAGTCCGCAAGGACGGCGATTTTCCAAAAAAACCGTGAACCCGGCACAAAGGATTCCCCACTGGGAGCCATTCATTGAAATCGCCGAGCATTATTTCCATCCTGTCGCGCTCTGAGCAAAAGATGTCTAGCAGGCGCCTGATCTGCCGGCGGCGTTCCCTGAGTCCCAGTCCCAGATGGGCCACTATCACCCGGATGGTTTCCCCCTTTACCAGCAAGTCCACGTCAAGAGCGCCTCTAGGCGACCTTCCGAACACGCTCAAATCAATGCGCCTTACATCTTTCACTGTGCATGAAGTCAGCAGTGCGTTTCCGAAATGGCCGTAACGGTTTCGCTTGGTCGGGCCCAGCACCAGCTCCAGGCCGGCTTTTTTCGTTATCACACCGGCCAGGTTTTCCTTTTTGTAATACAGTGAGTCGATTTCCTGCAGCCCAACAATCTCCGCCTTCAATTCCTTTATGACCTGCGTGACACGTTCGGGATCGAATACGCCGTCGATTCCGACGTACTTATGGATGTTGTAGCTCGCAACCGAGAAGCCGCCGAGGGCCCCGGTTTTGCCGGCAATATTTTCTCGTCTCATTTTCGATCTCATACGATTTTTTTAAGACAAATCACTCTGCTTGTCCAGGACCGCCGGCGGGAATTATGAGATTGCCTTGAAGTTCATCGGCTTCCATTGTCCATTGATACCCGACCCTTGATGCAACGTTGAACAAGAGCGGACTTTTTACATGAAAGTGCACGGCCCCTTGTGCCCGATTGAATGAGACTATATTGAGGACGACAAGGTCCTCATCACGTTCCAGGTTGATCAGCCTTTTTTTCGCATCCGGCGCGGTGTATACCATGCCCAGGAAGTCAGGGGCACAAACGACGAAAGCCACGGAGGGCTCATCAACTGACTGGAGCCATTGAAACGGACCGTTTTTATACTCCAGCAGCACATAGCTTTTGAGTTCTTCAAAACCTGGAATCCCCCACGGGAAAGTGATCAGTTCTTTTTCCGCTATCTCTATTTCTCCGAAACGGGACGTATCAACCTGCATGAAAGCTCCTTGAGTGAAAATTCTGGCAATCATTGCCGGTCCGGGCCATCGCTTTTCCGACCACTGGAATAGATGTCGAGCAGATTTTCGAACTCGTCTTTGCCGATAAGCGCCGCAGCCCTATTCTCTTTCTGAATCTTCCTGTAAAGCTCTTCCCTGTATATAGGAATGTGCGCAGGGCCCTTGATTCCCACTCTCACCTTGTTCTGATCGATTGAGGTAATTGTAACCTCTATATCGTCGCCGATCAAAATTGATTCACCCGGTTTTCTGGTTAGTATGAGCATCGGTTCCCCGCCTCTTAGATATTATCGGTCCCCGGTACAGCCCGCTTAAATATTTCAGTGGGTCCTGTCCGGCCAATACGCTGGCAGAATGCTATTTGGATTATAGTTCCTCTGCTGAACATTCATAGTAATTTCTATATTTATAAACTGAAGCGTAAAAATCGCATTTCCCCTCTCAACGCTCTGATATATTGTTATCATAAATTTTGCACGATTACGAACTGCGTGCGTGGCCCATAATTATACGGAAACTTCGGATTATGGCTCCCGAAGCCTTATTAGAAGCCGATTTTCGAGTGCTGGGATTGGAACCCGGCGCGAAGTCCTCTGAAGTACGGCAGGCTTATCGGACACTTGTCAAAAAATGGCACCCGGATCGCCACCAATCCAAACCTTACGAGGCCCGGGCGTTTGCCGAGAAAAAATTCAGGGAAATCGACGAGGCGTACAAGCGTATTCCCGCGGGCTGGAAAAAAACTCCACCTCCCGCGGATCGTGGAGACCCCAGTGGTGCCAGCCCCGGGACCGGCCCTCATGCCGCGCAACGGCCACCAACAAAAGCTGACGCCACCCTCGCCGCACGGATCCGGGCGGCAATCGATATCCGAGCCTTTTCCAGGGCAAAGATCGTCGTGCCTGTCCTGCTATTTGCGGCAGCCGTTTTCATTTTAACGCAACTTCCTTCGTTTTTTCCGGATAACGCGGTCGATACGGAAACTCTCGGCCCACCGGCCGTCGAACACTCACCCGAGGCCAAAGAACCAAACAGCCCGAAACCACCTGAAGCAAACGGTCCGCAATCCTCAACCGATCTTACGGCCACCCCTTCTCCCTTTTCGCCCCCTGCCCTGCTCCAGTCTCAGCCGCAGGCGCGGAGCGATTTTTTCACCGTGGGTTCGACTGCCTCCGAAGTGCTCGCTATCCAGGGGACCCCATCCCGCGTCCAGGGCCAAACCTGGATCTACGGCATTTCTGAGATACAGTTCAGAAATGGACGCGTCTCGAAATTCAATAATTTCGACGGGTCGCTGCGAGTGCACATGCAACCTATGGAAATCGCTGGTCCTTTCATTTTGCCGTTGTTACTTTCCGGGACGGCAAAGTCAACGACGTGACCAATTCCTATGGGACCCTTCGCTTCATGGCCCCGGAAAAAACCGGCGATACTAAACGATCGTCGGGCAGCGGTTAAGCGTAAAGATCGCAAAGAACGCCGGGAGCTAACAGGTCCTGCGAAAACGCGAAGACCCGGTAAAGGCATCAACCGACTTGACTTCGCAGGCTTAGTGGTAAAGTTAGCCGTAAGCGGGGGACACCATGCTGATGGACAAAATCTACAGTGGCGAGTTTGATCTTGAACTTATCCGCATTAGCCCTCCCAAGGTGGACGAGGCGAAGGCAGGCTTGATTGTCAAGCGCTACCTGGAACTTTTGAAAGATTACCCGCCCGGCAAGATCGAAGCTGAAGGGGCTCTACCCGAAGATCTGCTGAGGGAAATGGGGAGTAGCGGACTTTTCGGGCTAAGCATCGAAACCGAGTACGGAGGCCAAGGCCTTAACCTGCATGAATATTATAGAGTGGTCGATGAGATGGTCAAGCTCGACATCTCCGTTGCTTTCACATTCCTCGCACACCTTTCCATAGGAGTAAAAGCAATCCAGCTTTTCGGGACCGAAGAGCAGAAACGTAAATACCTGACCATGGCTGCATCCGGAGAGATGATTTTTGCCTTCGCTCTGACCGAACCTCACGTCGGATCGGACGCTCAGCACATCGAAACGACCGCCCTGGCGAGCCAGGATGATACCCATTATTTGCTGAACGGTCAGAAAACCTACATTACAAACGCCAATTATGCGGGCGGCATGACAGTTTTTGCGCAGCTCGACCCTAAGCACCCAGGGTTCATGGGGGCATTTATCGTCGAGACCGGGTGGGAGGGTGTGCAGGTTGGAAAAGAAATGGACAAAATGGGTCTCAGGGCCAGTTCCACCGCCGCCATCCAGTTCAAGAACGTCCGTGTTCCTAAGGAGAACCTCATCGGCAGGCATGGCGACGGCTTCAAAATAGCCATGTCAGTGCTAAATTACGGCAGGCTGGGTCTGGGGGCCGCTTCGGCATCCCTGATGAGCGTCTCGGTAA
>OMSV01000213.1 GCA_900290385.1 Syntrophobacter sp. SbD2
AGGAATTTATTCTGCCCATCCTCGACCGCGTGGAGAATGAACATATTGATGCCGCCGTGTCGCTTGCCTGCGGCGTGGGGGTGAATTTTTTTGCCGACAGGCTTGGAAAAGTGCCAATCTTCCCGGGATTGAACACTACGTTTTACGGCGCTGGGATGGAACCGGGGCTTTGGGCGGAGATGTGCGCCGGTTGTGGAGACTGCATGACGGCGCATACCGGTGGAATATGCCCTGTCGCCCGTTGTTCGAAGCATCTTTTGAACGGGCCGTGCGGCGGATCTGAAAAAGGCAAGTGCGAAGTTGACCCTGCAAATACCGATTGTGTATGGCAGCTCATATATGACCGGCTGAAAAGGCTCGGAAAACTTGATGAACTTCAGAACCTTCTTCCCGCGAAAGACTGGAGGCCCGCTTCGGATGGTGGAGTCCGCCGGACCGTTCGGGAATATCTCTACAGGCTGAAATAACAAAACAAAGGCCGCCTCGCGGAGCGTCGATATCTTTGCTTTAGGCGGTATCCGCTGCCGGGTGGAACCAACATAATCCACATCAGAGAACGAGGACCATGAGCGATAAAAGCGTTATCAAATCGGGAAGTAATCTTGAGAGTGTGCTCTGTTCCGGTCATTTCGCCGTAACCTGCGAGTGCGGCCCGCCCAAGGGCGCAGACGTGGAGCATCTTCAAAAAAAGATAGACCTCGTCAGGGGCTGTGTCGACGCGGCAAACGTCACTGACAATCAGACAGCGGTGGTGCGCATGTCGAGCATCGCAGCCAGCTCTATTCTGTTGCGCAACGGTCTGGAACCGGTAATGCAGATGGTTACCAGGGACCGCAACCGGATAGCCGCCCAAAGTGACGTTTTCGGGGCCTACGCTCTTGGGATTCGCAATATGCTCTGCCTTACCGGCGATCATCAGAGCTTTGGCAATCATCCCATGGCGAAAAACGTCTTTGACCTGGATTCCATCCAGCTTCTGGATGTGGTGCGCACAATAAGGGACCAGGGCACGATGAACAGCGGGGACCCGGTCGAAGGGGGCGCCAGGATGTTTCTGGGAGCGGCGGCCAACCCTTTTGCCGACCCCTTCGAGTTCCGGGTGATCAGACTCGCCAAGAAAATCCGGGCCGGAGCCGATTTCGTTCAAACCCAATGTATCTACGATATGGACCGATTCCGGGAGTTCATGAGGATGGCCTGCGATATGGGGTTGGACAAACAGTGCTTCATTCTGGCAGGCCTGACCCCGCTTAAGTCTGCCGGTATGGCGGCCTACATGAACAAGAACGTGTCCGGAATCACCGTTCCGGATGAGATCATTAAACGCATCAGAGGTGTTCCCAAGGGAAACCAGGCCGAAGAGGGCATCAAACTCCTTCTCGAACAGATCCAGCAAGTGCGTGAAATCCCCGGTATTGCAGGAGTGCACATCATGGCTATCGAGTGGGAGGAAAGAATAAAAGAGATTACCGAAAGGGCCGGCTTTCTTCCCCGACCGCAGATCTAGCGGCTGATGGAAAATGAGTAAATTCCCCACCCGGAGGGAAAAACCTGAATTTCCCCCCTTTTTAATAAGGGGGAAAATTCAGCCTTGGTCCAAAACTCTCTGCAGTTTTCGGATGCAAACCGGCCGGCTGTTGTTCCGATATTCCCGCAAGGTCATCCCTCACCACCTCCGCCCCCAAAGAGGGCCGGTCAAAGTGAGATCCAAATTTCTCCTTCATTTGCGATGATTCTCGCAACTTGGTATAATAGGAACCTTCGGCTGCAATTGGTGCCATGCCGTTGCCCAAAACCTCACAGGGCCACACCGTGGATGACTCTTCCTGACCTCAAGCTCAATGAACAAGCAGGAGTAAAATCGTGAATCGCTTATTCTGTGCCGAATCCGTCGTGGTAGTTGGAGTTTCCGAATCTAAGGACAACCTCGGGAAAAACGTTATGGCAAATCTTGTTAACCTCGGATACCAGGGAAAAATCTATGCTGTTGGTCCTCGAGGCGGAGAGGTCCTTGGACAGCCGGTCTATCGTACAATTGCAGAATTGCCCGGAAACCCCGAGTTGGCCGTTATCCTCACACCTGCGCGTTTCGTTCACGATATGCTCGCCCAATGCGGCGAGAAAGGCACACGCTGGGCTATTATCGAGACTGCCGGCTTTAGAGAACTCGGTGCCCAGGGAGAAATGCTCGAACGAGAAATCCTCAAAGCGAGCAAAAGGTTCGGAATGCGCTTTGTCGGCCCCAATTGCGTGGGCACCGGGAATTCCGCTAACGGGCTTTACACAGCATTTGTTACTTTTGTGAGTCAAGTCAGGCGAGGTAAAGTCGGTGTGTTTGCTCAAAGCGGCGGGGTTGGTCTTTGCCTTGTCGAGAGGCTCTGCACCTCCGGGGTAGGCATAAGCAAGTTTGTCAGCATGGGAAATAAACTGGACCTTGATGAAGCCGACTACCTGACATATCTCATGGATGACCCGGAAACAGCAGTCATATACTTCTACCTGGAAGGTTTCAAAAGGGGCCGCTTCTTTTCTGACCTGGCGAAACGATGTTCCAAGCCCATCATCCTGCACAAGTCCAACACCGGCGCTATGAGTCTTACAATCGCCCAATCTCACACGGCCGCTCTGGCCGCAGATGACCAAGTCGTTGACGCCGTCTGCCGTGAGAGCGGCATCCTGAGGGTTCATTCCGTCTCCGAAGCGATAAGCGCTGCGAAAGGATTGTGCCTCCCGCCGCTTAAGGGAAAAAATCTCGCCGTTTTATCACGGTCCGGCGGTCATGCCGTCTTAGCCGCCGACGTTTGCGCAAGTTACGGCTTTAGCCTTCCTCCTTTGGATCGCGACATTATCGAAGAAGCCCAAAGCGCCAGTCGTGCCGGCGTAATCCGGCTGGGAAATCCGCTGGACCTTGGGGATATCTTCGATCTCTCCTTCTATGTCAGCGTAGTGGAAAAGGTCCTGCGGCAGCCTGATATCGACGGCGTTTTGTTCATCATGGTGTCCCATATGGCGGTCGAGAAGCAGGCGACACCCCGTTTGGTTGAAAAGCTTGCCGCGCTCTCCAAGGAATCCGGAAAACCTGTCGCAACGGTTATCGATATCCCGTTTGAACAACGGGTGTACCTGGAGCAAAATTCAAATTCTCCCTTTTTCCTGGAACCTGCCGAAGCCGTGAAGGCCCTTGCGATTCTGTCGGAGTGGAGCAAAACCGATGCCTCAGCCCGTCCAAAGCCCGGATCAGACGTTGCTGCGGTGCCTTCCCACCATGCCTTGACAATACCTGTTAAAAAGATCGAGAAGTGGTTCGGCGACATTGAGAGACAAAGTCGGCAGCCCCTTCTTCACGAGGTGCTCGATTTGCTGGACCTGACAGGCATCCCGGCCGTGCCCTGGCGAATGGCAGTGAGCCTCGATAAGGCCCTTGAAGCATCTGAAGATCTTGGTTTTCCCGTGGCGCTCAAAGCAGTCGCGCCTTCGCTTCTGCACAAAAGCGACAAGGGCGGCCTGGCATTGGACGTGCGGGATGCCGAATCCCTCCGGAATGAATGGCGCCGGTTGCAGAAGGTTTCGGATGACATTGCGGGCATAGTGGTGCAGAAGATGGCCCCAGCCTCACGGGAACTCGTAATAGGGGGTAAGAGGGACCCCTCCTTTGGCCCCGTAGTGCTCATCGGCTTGGGAGGGATCATGGTTGAGGTCATAAAAGATGTAAGCATGCGTCTTGCCCCGATCGATACTGATGCGGCCATGCAAATGCTCGGAGAGCTATCCGGGAAGCGAATACTGGGGCGATTCCGGGGTATGCCGGAGGCAGACCTCGAAGCTGCGGCCCGCATCCTTGTGCAGGTCTCCTTGCTCATGCACCATTTCCCGCAAATCCGCGAGATGGACTTGAATCCGGTGAGCCTTGACGATGAGGGGAAGGGGGCTGTGGCTTTGGACGCGCGGGTGCTGATCGCGGAGTAAGACCTGCCTCACAGCGCCACTGGCGAATTGCCTGCTCTCGCACAAATGATTATCTCCCGGACATAGCCTTCAGCCCTGGGGCATTATATGAAGATCAAATGGAGATGCTAATGAACGCCGAAGAATTGAAAACCGAGGCATTGAGACTGAAGCCGGAGGCTCGTGCAAAGCTCGCCCACGCTCTGCTGGAAAGCCTGGAGGACTTGTCGGAAGCTGAAATAGAGAGCCTATGGGTTGACGAGGCCCTGCGCCGGGATAAGGAATTTGACGGCCACAGAGTCCCGTTGAGGCGCGCAGACGATGTTCAAAGAAGCGAAGGCAAGGCTTCGATGACATATCTGGTTCGCTTTCATACAGAGGCAGAAGCGGAGATGAACGAAGCTGCAGACTTCCTTAATCGTGAAAGCACAGGCATTGGAGAGGTCTTTCTGGATGATCTACGGCATGCAATCGATCTTGTTGCATCTCACCCGGAAATTGCACCGATTGTAAAGGGACGTGTTCGACGAAAACCTCTGCGCAAATTCCCTTACTCGCTTATATACTCCGTTGCCGGACAAGAGATCCGCATTCTTGCAATAATGCATCAACATAGGCGTCCATTCTACTGGCGGCACAGGAATTGATCTCCCAGCCTGTCGTTACCTGCGTTGTAGCCGTCCATTCCCGCCCAACCACTTAACTGTCACCACAGGATACATTTCCTGAAGTTCGTCCAGGACATACACCGTACCGGGGTTCTTTCTGGGCACCAAACCTAGGTAACATTCAGCGCTCCAACNNTGGAGGGTCTCACCTTCTATTAGGGGGACTGAAAACTGTGGGTGGAGCGCTTCCCGTATTTACAAGCTACGCACATCGAGGTGTATAAGTCAGGCCTCTTCGTCGAGTTGTTTGAGCGTTTTACCCCCCTCAGTTTTCCACGCCATAAGCCCGTTTGCACTCCCCCCGTGTATGACAGCCGCCGCCGCAGACGGACTGGAG
>OMSV01000189.1 GCA_900290385.1 Syntrophobacter sp. SbD2
GACGGCTGCGATTTCCGGACCGTAGGCGGCAGCATTGAAGATTTCGTCCGTTTCGCCAATCATGACCACGGTCGGTTTGGCAATCTTTGCCACAGCCGGTTCCCAGGGCCTTGGCAGGGATAGGGACGTCAACAAAGCATGGCTGTAAACAGTGGCGCGGTTCCCTTGGGGATTTGCTTCCGTCGCAAAAGCAACTGTCGGCAGATGATCCAGAATGTGAACTCCAAAGCGATTGAGAATCGACAAGGCTATGATGCGCGGTACGGCAGCGTTGACCCAACCACCCGCATGGGGCTTGTTCGCGCTTTTTGAGGCGCCCAAAGGCGGAGACAGGGCAACAAAGCCGTCAAATTTCAAGCTCGAACGTTCGGCCGCAACTTTCAAGGCAAAGGTTCCGCCCGAAGAATGGCCGAGCAGGATTTTCTTTTCCGATGCATGGGCGCCGTCGATCTTGTGAAGCAGATCGGCCAGGTCATCCAGCGGCTGATCGATGTAGCTTACATCTCCCAGTTTTCCGCTTTCGCCGTGGCCGCGCAGATCTATGGCATATACGGTATACCCTCGCGCCTGCAGAGCTGCGGCTATCGCGTGCATAACGATGGAAGACCCGGTTGAACCATGAACGGCGATTACCGCGCCGCAGCCCGGCCGGCCTTCATAGATCCGATAGGCCAGCTTTTGTCCATCGCGGGCCTGGTAAAACTCAAGCGGGGGCAGGCTTTGAGAAAAGCCGGCGATCAGCGCGTCATTCTTCTCCACCGCTTCAAGCGGCGGCGGGGCTTCAGGGTGGCTGAAAAGTATCATGGCGCCAAGAATGATAACGGGCGCCACAAGAACGGCAGAGATAAGATAAACGAGGTTTTGCATAAGTTCCATGGCCTTATGTAATTAAGCTTCGGCAACCGTTTCCAGCAAGACCCTCACGGTTTGGGCCACAACCTCATTATCGGTAATCAATGGCGGCATCAGGTAAATGGTGGCGCCGAGCGGCCGAATCAGGATGCTCTTTTTCAGTGCCCTCAGGCAGACGCCTCGGGCGCGATCTGCCCCGGTTGTGCCTTCTTTTTCGGTCAAATCCAACGCGGCAATCATTCCCAGGCAGCGGACATTCACCACACCGGGAACCCCCCTGAAAGCCTCGAAGTGCTCAGCCAGGACCTCCCCTGTGTGTGCGGCTTTTTCCACTATGCTTTCTTCCCCGTACACATTCAAGCACTCGATGGCCGCCGCAGCCGCAATGGGGTTTCCGGCAAAAGTGTGCCCGTGGTAAAATGTATGGTCATCGGGTTCATCGGTAAAGGTTTCGAAGATTTCCTCTTTCACCACCGCCGCACTGATTGGAAGATATCCCCCCGAGAGACTTTTCCCAAGACAGACGATGTCCGGGTCAATGCCTGCGTGTTCAAAGGCAAACATCTTGCCGGTTCGTCCAAAACCCATGGCGATCTCGTCTACGATAAGCAGCACTCCATTTTCTTTGCAAAGCTCGCCCAACCTTCGCAGGTATTTGGCCGGATACATTCTCATTCCGGCGGCCCCCTGGCATAACGGCTCCACAATTACGGCAGCAAGCTCACCGGCGTGCTCTTTGACCGTGCGCTCCATGGAAGAAAAGCACTGCAAGCCGCACGTCTCGGGAGCTGCCTCGGCTGGACACCCGGAGCAGTCCGGGGCTTTTACCTGGTAGACCGGGAAAAGCAGCGGCCGGTACGCGCTGTGAAAAGAGGGCAGGTACCCAACGGCCATCGCTCCGAGGGTGTCCCCATGATAGGCGTCCTCGAAAGCTGCAAACCTGTAACGGCCGCTCTCGCCCTTGTTGTGCCGGTACTGAACGGCAATCCTCAGCGCGGCCTCCACCGCGCTGGCCCCATCGCTTGCGAACAGCGTTCTCCTGTGCCTGTCGGGGAAGAGCCCTACCAGTCTGTATGCTAGTTCGGCTGCGCAGGGGTGCGTAAGGTTGCCTAGAATACTGTGCTGGAGTTTGGCGGCCTGACCCATGATGGCCCGGACGAGTCTGGGGTGGCTGTGGCCCAGGTTGCAGGCCCACCATGAAGAAATTGCATCCACGTACCGGTTGCCTGCGCTGTCGAAAAGGAATGCCCCTTCGCCTCTCGTCATGACGGGAAAACCGTCCCTAAGCGCCGAATGTTTCGTGTACGGGTGCCAAAGACTTGCCCGATCGATCTCGAGGTAGTAATCGGTAACGTTCTTCATAACTTATCCTGTTTCAAAATGCCTTTATGCCGGAAACCGCCGACTGCGCACAATATCTTCTGAAAACTTGAGGGCTTATGCTGTTTTTTTCAGCCAACTCGGCCATATAGGGAATGCGTCCCAGCACTCGTGCTTTTCCCATCCTCCCGATTGTTTCAACGTTGTTTTCCTCGATTTCACCCCAGCCCGCGCTTGTAGTCTCACAAAAAATTATCCCATGCAGCGTGAGGCCTGAGCGTTCGATCTCCCCGATCGAAAGCAGCGTATGGTTTATCGAGCCCAGACCGGGGCGGGCCGCCAGGATAACCGGCAGCCCCAGCATCGCCATCAGGTCGATCATAGTCTTATTGGCGGAAATGGGCGCCAGCACGCCTCCCGCGCCTTCAACAACTACTCGATCGTGCCTTCGGAGCAACCGGTGAAAGGCCTCGAGAATCCGGTCAAGCGAAATTTCGCAGCCCGTTTTTGCAGCAGCGAGATGAGGCGAACACGCGGGCTCGTAAATGAAAGGGACCATGTCGTGCAGTTCCTCGGGGTCCGGCCTCAGTTCAGCCATCCGGAGGCAAAACGTGAGGTCGGGGCTTTGCAGTTCGAGGCCGGGCCTACCGTCCGCCCCGCGGTCCGATCTTATAGGCGCCGTCGAAGACAGCGCCGGACCCGGCCGGCGGTCCCACCGCCCGCCGCCGGTCTGGACCGGTTTCATTGGAACGGCGTCGATCCCGGAGGCGCGCATCGAAACCAGCACGGCGGCAGCTGCAATTGTTTTGCCTGCGTCTGTGTCGGTGCCCGTAATAAAGACCCCTTTTCCTGGTGGAATCATCTTTGCCTGCTTGCCGTTACGTAAAGAACGCGGTAGGTTGCCAATACCCCGCCGCCGGGGGCCGCAAACGTCTGCTCGTAATATGCAATAAGCTTTCGTAATTCGGTTCGGTTGAGCAGCTTGCATCCACTGTTCGCTGTCCCCGTAACGCCCTGGCGGTTCAGGCTTCGAAGAAATCCGCGCGCTGAGTCATATCGCTCCCGGAAGGCTTCCTGCCTGCTTCTCTCGACCTTAAGCTCCGCCGCCGCAAGTGCCTCCAGGACCTGTTCCGCACCCGGCAGGCATACCGGGGCTGTCTTGGTAGGAAATAGGCACGTTCGAGCGGCACGGAGTTCCTCGAGTGTCCCCTTGACCATCAGCGCCGAAACAAGGCTTCCTCCGGGTTCGAGCATGCCGGCGAGCCGTTTTACGGTCTCAGATACCGGGGTCATCCAATGCAGGGCCGAACTGCTGATAATCAAGGCGAAATCCCTGCCGGGGCGAAACTGCCTGGCATCGGCCACATGCCAGTGGATTCGGCTGCATTCCCCGATCCGCTCTCTGGCCAGATCTATCATCGGGCGGGCTACATCTACCGCATAAATCAGAGCGCGTGGGAAACGTCTTCTTAGCAGTTCAGTCAGGGACCCCGTCCCGCAACCAATTTCCAGGATGCTGTCGAATTTCTCCCCGGCAGGCAACGAAGCTGCGAGCTTTTCAGCAACCGTGCGCTGCACGCAGGATTCGTCGTGATACGTTTGTGCGGCGGCGCCAAATCGTGCGGAAATCGAGGATGAGTTAGCGGTCTGGTTCATCGGAGTAATTCCTGAAACTTTAGAATTCGATAGATAAGTTCCTTGCCGCGCTGCTCGATGAGCGAATGACCGGCGGAAGGCAGCAACTCGACATCTGAGACCGGGAGCTTTGAAACCAGGAATTGGGCTGCCTCCCGTGGCACGATCCTGTCCTGTCTGCCGTGGATTATGAGGCATGGGGCGGTTATTGCCGGCAGAGCAGCGCGAAGGTCCGCGCGCGCAAGATATTCGAGCCCGTCGATAAGGGAATTCGTTCCCTGTTTGAGTGCGTTCAGTGTTCTGCGTGCCAGTTCATCTTCCTTGATACGTAGCGGATAAAGCGCCTGTTGGAGAAAATCGGCGATCACCGCTTCAGGACTTCTTTTCAGCCCTAGGATCATTGCGCGCAAGACGGCAGGGGCGACCCCCGCGCTATATCCGGTGTCTGAGCAAAACCGCGCTGTTGTGATCAAAAGCACCAGGCCGCAGACTTTTTCGGGATAGCTGGCCGCCGCCTCGATTGCCGCGATGCCCCCGGTTGACCATCCAACGATACAGGAAGGCCCGGCTGACTTGTCGAGATGCAGGGCAATTGCGCGGGCATACGGTGAAATTGAAGCCGCGCCGTCTCCCGTACCCCTCTGGTGGTCATCGGTTTTCCCTTGGTTTCCGCCCCGTAGCCTGTCCCGGACGTTGGTCGCGGGTACGCCGGGGCCGGCAAGCGAAAGAGAAGTGACCCGATAAGACTCCGCCATAGCCTCGGCGAGCGGATGCATGGCTTGCGTCCCGTGCGCCCAGCCGGAAATGAGCAGGACCGAAGGTTTTTTCATTTTGCATCTCCGCAGGTAAAACCACTTAGACAAGGATTAACAGGATTGAAAAACAGCTCGAATTGTAACTCGTGAGCCTGCATCAACGCTTGGACGGCTTGATTCCCGACAGGTACGGCGTCCGCGATCAACATGCCGGCTGTGAAATCGCCGGCCACGATAACATCTTAGACCACCTTATCGGCCCGCTGACATTCCGCCTGTGCAGGCCGGCTTTGCTCAATTTAGTCCTGTCTGAAAAGCTTTGCCTCGGCGGTAATTTCTCCGGCGGCCCGCTCCAGGTCGTCATCGCTGTGGTCCAGCGTGACCGAAAGCCTCAGGCGTGCGGTTCCTTCGGGCACCGTTGGAGGGCGAATGGCCACGGCGAGTATGCCTTTTGATTTGAGCCGCCGTGCGACCGCGAGTGTCTTTGCGTTTTCGCCTATTAGCACCGGAATGATCTGGCTTTGCGAATTCAGGGTGTTAAGGCCGCCTTCCTGAAGCCGTTTCCTGAAATTTGCAGCCCGCCGAAGAAGCTCCGCGCCCGGATTGCCCGCTTTTTCGATCACGGCGAGCGCGCCCAGAGCGCTTCCCACAACTGCCGGTGGAAGTCCGGTCGTATAGATAAACGATCGAGCGCGATTTACCAGCAGTTCCCGCAGACCGGACGAGCACGCTATAAAGCCGCCGTATCCGCCAAGCGCCTTGCTTAGTGTGCCCATTGACACACTGATGCTTTCCTCCAGGCCGTGTTCCCTGATCAAACCGCTCCCGCCCGGCCCGAATACTCCTGTCGCATGCGCCTCATCCACCATTACCATCGCTCCATTTTCGACGGCCGTGGAAGTTATTTCGGAAAGCGGGGCGATATCTCCGTCCATGCTGAAAACGGACTCGGTGATGACGAGCTTGCGGCCGCCGGCAGGGCACTGTTTCAAAAGTGCCCTGAGATGGTCCGGATCGTTGTGGTGGAAACGCTTCAGGTTGGCCCGGCTGAGCACGATGCCGTCAATGATGCTGGCGTGGGCCAGTTTGTCGGCAAATATGTGATCGCTGCGTCCGGCGAGTGACGTTATGACGCCGGCATTGGCTAGAAATCCGCTGCCGAAGACCAGTGCCCCCGGATATCCCTTCAAAGCGGCAATTACCCGCTCCAGTTCATCATGTGGGGCCAGGGTGCCGGTTATCAGCCTGGAAGCAGTCGCCCCGCAGCCATACGATTCGAGGTATTTACGGCTTGCAGAGATTGCTTCCGGGTGGCGTGCAAGCCCCAGGTAATCGTTTGAGGAAAAATTGAGAAACGTCCTGCCCTCGATCTGTATCTTCCCGCCGGCCTCGCTGAAAACCGAAAGACGGCGCTCGAGGCTTTTTTCGCGCAGTTGGGCAATCTCTTCATCGATCCACGCCTCAAAACGCATATTCGACCTCGAGGTCTCGGAGCATCTGAAGGTCCCGGTCCACGTCGCCGCCGGCAACAGTTAGAAGCGCGCCTATCATCATTGAATTGGCCCCGGCGTGGAATATCATGGACTGCAGGTCGCCCAGGTGCACGCGCCCTGCGCAAACCTTCACCTCGGCGCGGGGGTTGGTCAGGCGAAACATGCTCACGGTGCGCAATATATCCAGGGGCTTCATGGTTTCCATGTTCTCGAGTCTTGTCCCGGCGATGGGAATCAGGAAATTGAGAGGAATGGAATCAATGGCTTCGCGTGCCAGGGTCAAGGCAAACTCGACCCGTTGCTCCAAGGACTCGCCAAGACCGAAAATCCCGCCCGAACAGACCTCCAACCCGGCTTTTCTGGCGTTCCTGACCGTTTCCAGGCGCTGCTCCCAGCTATGTGTGGTGCAGATTTGCGGGAAAAAGCTCTGCGCGCTCTCCAGGTTGTGATGAAATCTCTTCATCCCCGATGCCTTCAGAGCGCAAAGTTGATCGTAGTCCAGGCACCCGAGCGACCCGCACCAGTTCACGCGCGGATGTTTTTTCTGCCGCACTGCGTTGCACACGCGCTCGACCCCGTTTTCGGAAAGCGCGCAACCGCTGGTCACCACGCCAAAATGCGTAACGGGAAGCTCTGCAGCTGCATCGAAAGCCTCGGCCATTGCTTCTTTCGAGCAGAGCGGGGTAGTCTGAATCTCGGTATTATGGCAGGATGCCTGGGCGCAAAATGCGCAATCCTCGGCACAGGCCCCGCTTTGCGCGCTCAATATCGAACACAACCGCACGGAGTTGCCAAAATAGCGGTAGCGAACCGCACTTGCGGCAGCGAAAATCCGGGGCAGATCGGCGGCAGGGGAGCGCAAAACATAAAGCGCCAGCTCCACGGATATCGGCTGATCGTTTTCCGCCGCTTCCTGTATCGATTTCAATTCCCCTGTTTCCATTCAATTTCACCTTTCCGGGTAGTGCATCCGATGGTTAACCTCGTGGAGGCTGACAGGTTAACCATCATTGCACTTTTTATCACATTATCGGGTAAATGAAAGAAAAATCTTGCCCTGTAGAACCAAAACAAAACTTTGATCGCAGATGAACATTGTCCGGCAGATCTTACTCGCAAGGCCGCAGAAGAATGTGGCAGGAAACTGGGCGTAAGTGGTATATGTGATAAACTGCGAACTTAAGGACTGGCTTCGATGGAGTTTCATTGTTGAAGCAGGGCTGAGGCTATAAATCTCCACTACAGCCGCCTCACTCGGGTTCTGCGGAATCAACTAAAAGGGGATGCAGTGAATTGGCCCCACTTAGGACAGAAGTCGCATGGGAGATCTTAGTAGTAAGGTAACTCAATTTTTTGAATTCTTCAGCACCCAAAGCCTGGGGCAAATGGCAAATTTTCTAAAAGAAGATGCCCGCCTTTTTTTTCCAAAGACGCAGCCGCTAATCGGCAAGGAAAGAATCCTCAAATTCTTCCAGGTCCTTTTCCGGCAGTACCCTGAACTCACCTTTACGGTCGAGCACACCATTGCCCAACAGGATAAGGTCGCAGCCCACTGGAGAAACAGGGGAATCAACAGGAAAAATGAGCCCTATGAGAACGAGGGAGTGACCCTGTTTTTCTTCGAAAATGGGCTGGTCTCCCTGATGAGCGACTTTTTTAAAGATACTGGAAAGTTCTGAAGTTCGCTATGCGAGCTTCATCACCCTGTCTTACCTCAGACCAAAGGAGTAGCCTCATGGCAACCGACCGGAACAGCCCGACGATACGGGACTTGATTGGAGATGTTGCGCCAAAGCTGGCTGAACTCACCGATGACGTTCTTTTCGGAGACGTGTGGGAAAGACCGGGTCTTTCCAAGCGCGACCGCAGCCTTATCACCGTCGCGACTCTCGTTGCGCTGAATCGAACGGCACAGTTGCCCTTCCATCTCGCGCGGGCACTCGAAAACGGTGTGACTAAAGAGGAACTCGTGGAGGTAATCACGCACCTTGCATTTTATTCGGGCTGGCCTACGGCGATGTCTGCGATCACGCTGGCAAAGGGCGTGTTCGAAGAGCATCGGTAAGGGCGCGCCTGCCGGTGTCCCAAAGTATCGGGGTTTTGTCGAGATTATAAGGGGTGGAATTCAGGACGAGGGCGAAAGGGCGCCGGATTTTCTGAAAGGAATGCTTGTCCAGTGGGTAAGGCGCTGAATCCAGGGGTTTCTATTTGGAAGGGAAATCATGCAATGAAATTCAAAGCATTTATTATTGCTATCATTGTTGTCTTGGGCCTTTCCGGCAAAGGATATCCAAACCCGGCGGAGAATACGCCCTCCGCCGCCGGGAACCAACCCGCGTTACGGGAAATCGTGCTCTGCCCCACAAAGAACCAAACGGCCCGGGAGCTTTACAACAAAGGTTTGGAGTTGACGGGCAAAGGTGATTTTGAATCTGCGATGAAGGCATACTCCAGGGCAATCGAACTGGATGCGAACTATTGTGATGCCATGGATAACCTGGGCCAGTTGCTTCGCAGCCAGGGGAAGTTTGAGGAGGCGGTCTATTGGTATAAACGCTCCATCGGGGTCTTGCCGGGTAACCACGTCGCCCATCTCAACCTTGCCGTCGCCTATCGTTATCAGGGCAAGAAGGACGACGCCATCTCCGAGTACCGCATCCTGTTGAAAATGAACCCGGATGATCCCGAGGTCTACTACGGACTTGGAACGGTATATCTGGCTTCGGGCGAACTGAACGTTGCATCCGAGCAATTTAAAAAAGCCGAGCAACTTTACCTTAAGCTCAATTCTCCGCTGGTCGCGGACGCGCATTATGAGCTGGGCGTCATCTACTACCAAATGAAAGATTATGGGAAGTCCATTGAATATCTCGCTGGAAGTCTTCCCGCGAAGCAAGATGACCCCGGAGTGCATTACGCTCTTGGGCTCTGTTATCTTGCGGAAGGAAAAGACCTCAATCAAGCCCGGAAGTACTTGAAGAGAGCAGAGGAACTCGGGGCCAAAATCCCGCCGGAAGTGTTACGTAAGGCTGGATTGTAGGATGCCAAAATCCGTGGGTTATGGAAAAGTGCCATATCGGGGTGATGAAAAAGGGTTCTCTGGTGGGAGA
>OMSV01000196.1 GCA_900290385.1 Syntrophobacter sp. SbD2
GTTGCGCGGAGGCGTACATGGGTACCGCCTCGCGGAGCGTCGAGATCCGTGATTGGGTTTTACTGCCGCCGCCGGAGGCAGCGGCAACTCTGGCTGCGGCTCAGCCGCCCGCCAGGGCGGAAAAGGACCCTTTCCGGATGGAAACTAAGATAGTCTTTACATAACATGCCATCACAAGCATTATATCAGGGTAAAATGGCTGCGGCGCACCTATGTTCGAGAAACAGCGCTACAAAGCAATAATTATTTTTACCTCGAAAGCAGAGTATTCGAATGCAAGTTCTTTTCTGCGCCTCTGAAGTGGCCCCTTTTGCAAAGAGCGGCGGTCTTGCCGACGTGACCGCTTCTCTGCCTGAATCGCTCCACGAATTTGGCTGCGACGTCCGGATCTTTATGCCCCTTTACCGCTCGGTGCGCGAGAAGACTCTGGATCTCGATCCGCTGGCTCAGGACATAATCATTCCAATCGGAACACACGATTACCACATTCATTTGTGGAAAAGCCGGACCGCATCAGGCATTCCAATCTATTTCCTGGAAAAGGACGAACTCTACGACAGGTCATACCTTTATGGCAGCCCCGTTCGCGGCGATTATGAAGACAACGCTGAAAGGTTCATAGTCCTTAGTCTGGCGGTGAGGCAACTTTGCGCGGCCATCGACTGGTATCCGTCGATTTTTCATCTCCATGATTGGCAAACCGCGCTGGTTGCGGCATATTTCCAGACCAACTGGCGCTATGACACTAAATTCGGCAGCTCGGGGACCGTTTTCACTATTCACAACCTCGCTTACCAGGGTGTCTTCCCCGCTGGTTTTTTCAGCCTGACCAACCTTCCGCCGAACGTCTGGTCGCCTCAGGGGATCGAATTCTGGGGGAATTGCAATTTCCTGAAGGCTGGGCTCGTTTACAGCGATTTCATCACCACCGTCAGTCCCCGGTACGCTTCAGAAATCACAACCAATGACTTCGGCTTCGGACTCGATGGGGTCCTGAAAGAGCGAAAAGACAGCCTGCGGGGAATACTGAACGGAATTGATATAAACACATGGGACCCGCAGACAGACCCCTATCTTCCCCGCAATTACAGCGCCGACGATCTTGCCGGAAAGAAAGTCTGTAAAGACGCTCTGTGCAAACAAACCGGTTTTGTGGGAAAAAGCTGTGACCTCCCGTTGCTCGGCATGATAAGCCGGCTTGCAGCCCAAAAGGGCTTCGACCTGCTCGAAGAAATCCTGCCGGCTTTGCTGAAACTGCCGGTGAACCTGGTAATCCTCGCAACAGGGAATGCAGCTATCGAGGCAAACATCCGCGATATGGCAAAGCTCTACCCAAACCGCCTGAAACTCGTCGGCCGCTATGACGAGGAAATGGCGCACCTCATTGAAGCGGGAGCCGACATTTTCCTGATGCCTTCCCGGTACGAGCCCTGCGGGCTCAACCAGATGTATAGCCTTCGCTACGGTACGATCCCGGTGGTGCACGCGACCGGGGGGCTCGATGACTCGGTGGCCGACGTTCTCACCTGCCCGGATTCGGGTACCGGCTTCAAATTCTTCAAATACGAACCGAAGGCTTTTCTTAAGACAATAAAATCAGCACTGGAATTGTTAAAAGACCCACTCAAATGGGTCGAAATTCAAAAAAGAGCCATGACTCGGGATTTTTCTTGGGACAGGTCCGCAAGGCAGTACGTCGAGGTATACGAGAAAGTGCTGGCGGCAAAAAAAGGATTGGCGGCACAACCGGGACCAAAACCCGCTCCCACCGGGGATGTGTCTTGCTGATGGGCGTTTTCCTGGACTCCAATGTCCTTCCCGGCGGTTGCTTGCAAGCTAACCTCGCCGTTAAATCTCGATCATGCTCTCCTGGAGCAGTTCAATGTCTTCGATTTCCTCTTCGAGGTAGGCCTTGAGCTTTTTTTTGAGCCGGCTTTCGATCTGGCGCACTCGCTCGCGGCTGATCCCGAACTTGTCTCCGATTTCCTGCAGGGTCATGGGATCTTCGGTCAGAAGCCTCTTATCGAATATTACGGCTTCCTTGCCCTTGAGCTGCTCTTTGAACAGCATCAGCTTGTCATGGAGAATAGCCTTGGCTTCCTGGTCCGCTATCTGATCGTCAACGGGCAGATCGTCCGAGGGCAGAAAAGATTTGTGTGTATCCTCTGAGTCCTCCTTCAGCGGGCTGTCGAGAGATATCTCCCAGCTATTGAGCCTCTGGTCCATTTCAATGACCTCCGACTCCTTCACATCGAGCCGGTGACTGAGCAGCTTGGGGGAAGCCTCGATGCCCTGGGCTTCCAGTCTCTCTTTTTCCTTGCGCAAGTTGAAGAAGAGTTTCCGCTGTGCCTGGGTCGTACCGATCTTGACCAGTTTCCAGTTGTCCATGATGAACTTGATTATGTAGGCCTTGATCCAGAACGAGGCATAGTAGGAAAACTTGTATCCCCTGTAGGGATCGAATTTCTTTACCGCCTGCATCAATCCGACGTTGCCCTCCTGGATGAGGTCCATCAGGTTTTGCATCCAGTATCGTTGAAAATCCATGGCAATTTTGACAACCAGCCTGAGATTCGCGGTGATCAACTTATAGGCGGAATCTATATCGCCTTTTTCGCGATAGCGGATAGCCAGGTCCATTTCATCCTCCCTGCTGAGGAGCGGATACCGCTTGATCTCGTCGAGGTATAGGCGGAATGGATCGAAGGAAACCGGCTGATGCCTGTCCTGAACGGCCCCAGATCGAGCTTCTTCGTTTTCCGGGGCTTCCTCTGAAGTTGGCCGCTCAGCGGCTGGAACCTTCTTTGTTTTTGAGTTCTTAACCATGTATTGGTTATCCCTTACCGTGGGTACACATAGCGTTCTCTGACGTATCTCCGGCCGCTCCCTGCACTGGAAGCTATTTGCTAAGTCTGGTTCATATTAATATACCTGAATTGAAAGGAAAGCAATTTTTTCCCCGGAATCCTTGATTTTTACGCACCCTTCCATTATATGTCTGCGGATAATAATTCAGAAGGGACTGTTGACCTGACAACCTGACATGAAACCCTGCGCCCCAAAACATATCGCGAGCATCATTCCCTATCCTCCGGGCAAGCCGATCGAAGAACTGGAACGCGAATACGGAATAAGCGGCTCAATAAAGCTCGCAAGCAATGAAAATCCTCTTGGCCCATCCCCCAGGGCGATCGAGGCCGTTCTGGCCACGTTGTCCAAACTGAATCGTTATCCGGACGGAAGCGGTTTTTATCTGCGAAAAAAGCTTTCGGAAAAATATTCCATTCCCTTCGATGGCATTGTGCTGGGCAACGGTTCAAATGAAATCATAGAATTGGTTATCCGGGCCTTTTTGACCCCGGGTGACGAAGTGATAATGCCTGCGCCCTCTTTCCTTCTCTACAGGCTTGTCGTCCAGTGGATGGGTGGCAAACCGATTCCCGTGCCCCTGAAGATAAATCTGGGAATCGACCTGGAAAAGATGGCGCAAGCGGTAACGCCGAAAACGAAGGTAATTTTTCTCACCAATCCGAATAACCCCACGGGCACAGTCATCAGCAAGAGCGATTTTGACGCCTTCCTCTCAAATGTCCCCCCTGAGGTGCTGGTCGTGCTTGATGAGGCTTACATAGAATTCAACAAAAACCCGGATACCCCGTCTGGCTTTGATTATATATGCAAGAACGGGCCTGGCGTCGTCGTTTTGAGGACATTTTCCAAGGCCTACGGATTGGCCGGCCTGCGAATCGGCTTCGGTGCGATGGATCCCGATATTGCAAGTTTTTTGAATCGCGTGCGGCAGCCTTTCAATACGGGGTCTGTTGCGCAGGCAGCCGCTTTAGCTGCCCTCGATGACGAGGAGTTTCTGCGCCTGACGCAGCAAACCATATGGGACGGGCTGCAATATCTCTACAACGAAGTTGAGAAAATGGGCCTGGAATACATCACTTCAGAAGCCAATTTCTTTCTGATTGAGGTTGCCTGCGAGGCTAAAAGATTATTCGAAGCCATGCTGCGCCACGGAGTGATCATCAGGTCCATGGCTTCCTACGGCATGGAACGATTCATTCGAGTGAATGCGGGGCTTCCGGAGGAGAACAGGCGGTTCGTCAGCACTTTGGGCATCGTATTGGCAGAAATGGACCTAACCGATCCGGATCGCGGGCAGGGCCAACCCCGGACCGGAGCTTGCCCCGGACTTGATCCGGGGTCTCAGGCAGGCCCCAGCGGAAAGTTGAACCGGTGATAATAGCTGTGGACGGCCCGGCGGGCGCCGGAAAGAGCACTGTTTGCAGAATCCTGGCAAAAAGGCTTGGCTTTGTGTATCTGGATACCGGGGCCATGTATCGGGCACTGGCGTGGGCATTAAATACCGGTTCTGATGGGCTCGGCCGGCTGCCGGAAGCACATCCGGACGAGGATCACACCCGAGAGTTGCTGGAGCGAATACCGCTTTTGTTTTTTATAAAAGAGAACAGGCTGGAGATTTGCTACGGTGAAAGGCTTCTCTCGGAGGAGCTTCGCAGCCCGCAGATCAGCGAGGCGGCCTCCAGGATTTCTCAACTGCCTGCAGTAAGAGAGTTTCTCGTGGCGTGGCAAAGAAAGCTGGCCGGCCAGGGAGTCAGTATCGTCGCAGAGGGACGCGACACGGCGACGGTCGTCTTTCCGAAGGCCGATCTGAAGGTATTCCTCACAGCGGATTTGCATGCACGAGCCAAAAGACGGTTTGCAGAATATAGTGAGAAGGGGATAAGCCTATCTTTGGAACAAATGCAGGAGCGCATTCGACAACGCGACGAGGCGGATTCCAACCGCGATCATTCTCCCATGCGGCCCGCCGAAGGGGCCATTTTGCTTGATACATCCCACCTCAGCGTTGAGCAAGCAGTTGATCGGCTTAGCGGGCAGGCTCAAGAGTTAATCGAAGCCGGTTCTCCGGCATAGAGATAACAACTTTAAGATTGCTTATTTATCCGCTGTTTGCTAGAGTTCGGCTTTGATATGGCGCAAAGAGCCAAAAATCAGGTAAGGGGGCAAATAGGATCGATGACCGTAAAAGATGAACAAAAAGAACAAACCCTTGAACTGGAGACTCTTTCTTCTTCGGACGAACATGAGCCTGATGAAGAAACGGATTCCATGCACGACCTTTATGAGCAAAGCTTCCGAAATATCCAAGAGGGCGAGGTAATCCGCGGACGGATCGTCCAGCTCAGTGATGATTTTGTCATGGTGGACATCGGGTACAAATCGGAAGGCCAGATCTCGATTCACGAATTCAAAGATGAACAGGGCATAGTGCAGGCCGACATTGGAGATGAAATCGATGTTCTGCTCGAGTTCCATGATGACGACGACGGAACTATTCATCTGTCCAAGGAGAAGGCCGCCAAGATCAAGGTCTGGGACGATATAAGCCGGATCTACAGCGACGACGGCATGATCGAGGGCAAGATCATCGCAAAGGTCAAGGGCGGTCTGGCCGTCGACATCGGAGTACAGGCTTTTTTGCCCGGATCTCAGGTCGATCTGCGGCCGGTCAGAAACCTCGAATCGCTTATCGGGCATACCTTTCCATTCAAAGTCCTCAAATATAACAAGAAAAGAAGAAACGTCGTGCTATCTCGACGCGCTCTGCTTGAAAAAGAGCGCGAACAGATGAAGTCCTTTACCCTGGCTACCCTCAAAGACAACAAGCAGGTTGACGGAATAGTAAAGAATATCACCGATTACGGTGTTTTCGTGGACCTTGGCGGGATCGACGGGTTGTTGCACATTACCGACATGAGTTGGGGCCGGGTGGGACATCCTTCGGAAATGTTTCAGATCGGCGACAAGATAAAGGTGAAGATCCTCAGTTTCGACCGTGACAGCGAGAGAGTGTCCCTTGGACTCAAGCAGCTTGTGGATGATCCGTGGACCAAGGCCGAGGAGAAGTACCCGGTTGAGACCAAGGTGCGAGGCAAGGTTGTCAGCCTGACCGATTACGGCGCATTCGTTGAAATCGAGGAAGGCGTCGAGGGGCTCATTCATGTCTCCGAGATGTCCTGGACAAAGAAGATACGACATCCCTCAAAGATTCTTTCCGTCGGCGACGAAGTCGAAGCGGTCGTGCTCAGTATCAATCCCGAAAACAAGCGTATTTCTCTCGGCATGAAACAGCTTGAATCAAATCCCTGGGACGTTATAGCGCAGAAATACCCCGTGGGGACCACAATTGCCGGCAAGATAAAGAACATAACCGATTTCGGCATTTTTATCGGAATCGATGAAGGCATTGACGGCCTCGTTCATATTTCGGATATCTCGTGGACAAAGCGGGTCAAGCACCCGTCGGAGGTTTTTCGCAAAAATCAGGAAGTCCAGGCAATCGTGCTCAACATCGACAAGGACAACGAACGGTTCTCGCTCGGCATAAAGCAGCTCGAGTCCGATCCATGGGAAAGCATTCCGCAGCGTTACCCGATGGGCAGCGTTGTGTCTGGTCCGATCACAAACGTCACCGATTTCGGTCTCTTTGTGGAACTCGAGGAAGGAATCGAAGGCCTGGTCCATGTCTCCGAAATCAGCAAGGATAAGATCAAGTCTCCCGTCGGGCAGTTCAAACCCGGTGACACAATCTCCGCCAAGGTGATAAACATCTCTGCGAAAGACAGAAAAATCGGCCTCTCAGTCAAGAAGATCGAAGAACACGACGAACGATCCAATTATGACGAGTACATGAGCACCAGTAAAGCCGCCACCTCGAACTTTGGCGAGCTGCTCAAAGAAGAGCTTGAAGCAAAGGCGCAAAGTTCGGCCAATAACACTACAAACAGTGATAAAGCCTAACTCGCATGCACTTTTCGCCTTCTCCATGAATCCCCCGGTCAGGCGCCTCAAGTGCCTGACCGTTTTTTTTAACCTGTCTGGATGAATGTCAACCAATGAAAACACGCGGCTGTCTTGTTGGAGTGCTGATCGGGGTCGTATTGACCGGAGTGATCGTCTGGTTTTTTTCTGACGTTGAATTCTCGCTAAAGGACAACCGGGTGGGGCTGATTGAGCTTAAAGGTACTATTGTCAGCTCCCAGGAGACCTTGAAACAGATAACTGATTTCAGAAAAGATACCTCAATCAAGGCGATTGTGTTAAGGATCGATTCTCCCGGAGGGTCCGTGGGACCTTCCCAGGAAATATACAGAGAAATCCGGCGCACTGCTCAGAGCAAGCCTGTGGTAGCCTCACTGGGGAGCGTTGCGGCCTCCGGGGGCTATTATATCGCTTCGGCTGCAAGCCATATCGTGTCCAATCCAGGGACGATCACGGGAAGCATAGGCGTGATAATCCATTTCCCCAACCTGCGGGAGCTTTTCGCCAAAATCGGCTACCAGAGCACCACGATCAAGAGCGGGCAATTCAAGGACATTGGAAACCCGGCGCGCGATATGACGCCCGAAGAGAAACAACTGCTCCAGGCGACCATTGATGAGACCTACCGTCAGTTCGTCCGGGACGTAGCGCTTGCGCGCAATTTGCCTGAAGACCGTGTACGCGAGATCGCAGACGGCAGGATAATCATGGGCGAAAAAGCTCTTGAGCTAAAGCTTGTGGATCAGCTCGGCAACTACGAAGATGCGGTAGCCAAAGCAGGTGAGCTTGCAAAGATTGAGGGCGAGCCTGAAGTGATAAAGCCCAATAAGAGCAAACACTCGCTTTTGGACTTAGTCCTGGGAAGCGATGTGGGCGAGAGGATGGGTGATATTATTTACGATTCATCGGCCTTCGTGAGGTACCAACTCCAGGATTTCGAGCGGTAGTGATGCGCCTGTCAAGTTCATAAGGTTATATAACACTCACATTTATTATGTTCTAAAAGGGGACAGGTCTCCTGCGCCCTCGCGCAGGATTTCCGGTGAATCGTCTATGAGTGAAATGACGCTGGAGGGCACACCGGGCACAATTCCCCCGTCCACGATCAGGTCGATTGCATGGCCGATCTTATCTTGAATTTCCCGCGGGGTGGACAAAACCCCCTGGGTTACGGGGTCCGTAGCGCTTGTGCTGATTATGGGGTGTCCCAGCGCTTCAACAATGGCCAGGCAGATCGGGTGGTCGGGGACGCGGATTCCAACGGTTTGCCTTTTGGTCAGCATGATACGGGGCACCATGCGGGAACCTTCCAGCACGAAAGTATAAGGCCCCGGCAAGAGCCGCTTCATGGTTTTATAGGCGTAATTTGTCACCTGGGCGTACTCGCTTATGTTCTTCAGGTTGCTGCAAATGAAACTGAAGGGCTGGTGTTGTGAACGGCGCTTCAGATGATAAATCTTCTCTATGGAAGCTTTATTGAGCAGGTCGCAGCCGATGCCGTAAAACGTGTCCGTGGGATAGGCTATTATCCCCCCTTTTGCCAGGACTTCGACAACTTTCTTGATTTTTCTCGGCTCCGGATGCTTCGGGTTTATCTCCTGGATCATTCGCAATAACCTCCTCAAATGAATCAGACAATAATGGCGGTTGAAAGGCAATGTCAAGTGAACAAAGCGACAGAGTTGGGCCAATCAGTTTCTGATAACTGTTTCGCGGGCTTGGATATTGGATCTCACAGCACCCGTATGCTGATTGCGCGAAAAAACAGGACTCAACTGGAGCCTGTCCGCGTGGAAAGAAGGGTAACACGGCTCGCTCAGAATTTTCAGCAAACCGGCGCGATAACGGAAAAAGCTCAGCAAAGAAACATTTCGGCCATAAAGGAGTATATTTCCATCTTGAGGGAATTCCGGGTCGGAAAGATCGCCTGCGGCGTTACCGGGGTTGTCAGGCGCGCAAAAAACTCCCGCGCCGTACTTGACAGAATTGCGGCCGAGACGGGAATCGAGTGCAAGGTCCTTTCGGAGGAAACCGAGGCGTTACTTTCCGCAAAGGGCGTTCTGAGAGCACTCCCCACAATTGGGACCGACCTGCTCACCTTTGACATTGGCGGGGGAAGCACCGAATTTGTGCTGATGGGAAAAGATACTGCTGTCAGGAACGCAAGCCGGCCTATTGGGGCCGCAACGCTAACCGAGGCATACCTTCAAGCCGACCCGCCGGGGGCCGAGGCTGTCCAACGGGCGGCGCTCTACGCCAGAAGTGAAATCATTTCCGCTAAAGAGCAGCTATATGAAAATCAGAGTAATACCGGTATAATGTCTTCTTTAGGGCTGCAGCTTATCGGGACCGCTGGAACGGTTTCCACTCTGGCCGGCATATATTTAAAAATGGAGCGCTATGTCCCTTACAGGGTGAACGGAGTTGTCCTGACTAAAGAGTGGCTTTCCCACACCATAGAATCCCTGGCGCAGATGCCCCTGGCTCAAAGAGAGCTGATTGCGGGCCTGGAGCCCGGACGGGAAGACATAATCCTTGGCGGGGCCGTTATAGTTTCTGAAATTCTCTCCTGTTTTGGCCGGCAGCGCTTTGTAGTGACCGACGCGGGCCTGATCGAAGGCCTTCTCATCGAGCTTGTGGAGAAAGAATCGGAGCTTTCCGGCGGCGAGAGCGCAGGACTAAGAACGGGCTTGACATGGCTGCTGCAAAAGGGATAAAGCCCCACAATATTGACTTAAGCCGGAGATATAAGACTCGGAGAAAATAGATGGAGCACAAGACGAATTCTCAGATACCCGAAGCACTGACATTCGATGATATCACTCTTCTGCCCAACTACTCGGAAGTTTTGCCGCTTGAAACCGACGTTGGCACTATGCTGACCAGGGAGATCACTATGCGAATCCCTCTGGTGAGCGCCGCCATGGATACGGTAACCGAATCCGATACGGCGATCAGCATCGCCCGCGAAGGCGGAATCGGAATAATTCACCGCAATATGAGCATCGCCGTACAGGCACAGGAAGTAAACAAGGTCAAGAAATCAGAGAGCGGCATGATCGTCGATCCGGTCACGGTAAACCCCGACCAGCAGATCGGCGATGTTTTCGACCTGATGTCCAAATACCGTATTTCCGGGGTGCCGGTGGTAAGGGGAGACCAGCTCGTCGGGATCATAACCAACAGGGACCTCAGGTTTGAAACCGACACAACAATCAGGGTAGCGGATATAATGACCAAAGATAATCTTGTTACCGCGCCCCTGGGCATTTCACTTGAAGATTCGAAAAGGCTGCTCCAGAAAAACCGGATCGAAAAACTGCTGGTGGTCGATGAGGCCGGCCGGCTAAAAGGGCTTATCACCATAAAGGACATACTGAAGATAAAGAAATATCCCAACGCCAGCAAAGACCATCTCGGCAGGCTTCGGGTCGGCGCGGCCATCGGGATCGGCAAAGATATGCTTGCCAGGGCGGCCGCTCTACGCGGCGCCGGCGTTGATGTGATTGTTGTGGACAGCGCGCACGGTCACTCCCACAACGTTCTGGAGGCGGTGAAAGCAATCAGGGCCGAGTTAGAGGGCCTTCAGGTGATAGCGGGCAATGTGGCTACCGCTGAAGGGGCACAAGCCCTTATCGACGCAGGTGCGGATGGTATCAAGGTAGGCGTTGGACCCGGTTCAATCTGCACGACGAGAATAGTGGCGGGAGTCGGAGTTCCGCAGGTGAGCGCCATTATCGAGTGCGCCAGGGTGGCCCGCGCAAATGGGATACCGATCATTGCCGACGGTGGGGTCAAGTACAGCGGCGACATCGTTAAGGCCCTGGCCGCCGGAGGTGACAGCGTAATGATCGGCAGCCTGTTTGCCGGAACCGACGAAAGTCCCGGTGAAACTATTCTTTTCCAGGGCCGCAGCTATAAGGTTTACCGCGGAATGGGGTCTCTTGGCGCCATGCGCGAAGGAAGCAAGGACCGCTATTTTCAGGATGACGTGTTCGAACCCAAAAAGCTCGTGCCCGAAGGAATCGAAGGAAGGGTGCCCTACCGTGGGCAGGTTTCCGATATCGTGCACCAACTGATCGGAGGGCTTCGCGCCGGCATGGGTTATCTCGGGTGCGCCACCCTGGGCGAGCTTCGCGTGAAAACGAAGATGGTTCGGATCACTAGCGCCGGACTTCGTGAAAGCCACGTGCACGACGTCATCATCACTAAAGAAGCGCCAAACTACCAGGTGGATTTGAATTAAGCCCGCAGGGGGAGCCAAAGAACATGTCCGGCCATTTACACCAGGAACGGGTACTGATCCTCGATTTCGGCTCCCAGACCACGCAGTTGATTGCCCGCCGGGTTAGGGAAAGCCACGTCTTCTGTGAGATCCATCCCTTCAATATGAAGCTGGAGGCGATCAAAAACTTCAAGCCCAAGGGAATTATCCTCTCCGGAGGGCCGTCGAGCGTGCATGACCAAGGCGCTCCTTTGGCCGATCCGCAAATATTCGAACTCGGCCTTCCCATGCTTGGCATTTGCTACGGCATGCAACTGTTGGCTCACCAGCTTGGAGGGGCAGTCGAAAAGGCGCCGAACCGTGAATACGGCCCCGCTGCGATAGACATAGACACGCCTGGAGATATTTTCTACGGCATTGAAAAACAGGGGGTGCGGGTCTGGATGAGTCACGGCGACCGAATCCTCAAGCTCCCGCCTTCTTTTGAGACAATGGCCCGCAGCGATAATTCTCCCGCCGCTGCGATGGGGGACTCGAAGCGGCATCTCTACGGGGTGCAGTTTCATCCCGAGGTGGCGCACACACCGTGCGGCAAGGACATTCTGGAAAATTTTCTCTTCCGCATCTGCCGGTGCCGCCCGTCCTGGACCATGAAATCTTTCGTGGAATCGGCCATTGACTCGATTCGCCAACAAGTCGGCAACGATCAGGTGATCTGCGCTTTGAGCGGCGGCGTGGACTCCTCGGTCGTTGCGGTGCTTCTTCACAAGGCCATAGGTGAGCGGCTTCACTGTATTTTCGTCGATAACGGGCTTCTGCGAAAAGGCGAGGCCGAGACCGTTCAGAGAGTATTCCACGATCATTTCGAAATAAATCTCATTTACATCGACGCGTCCGCTGAATTTCTCGAACGTTTGAGGGGGGTCTCAGACCCGGAGCGCAAACGAAAGATAATAGGCAATCTCTTTATCGCTATTTTCGAGCGGGAGGCCGCGCAAATCAAGGATGCCCGCTATTTGGCGCAAGGCACGCTCTACCCGGACGTGATCGAAAGCGTCTCATTCAAGGGCCCCTCAGCCACCATAAAGACCCACCACAATGTCGGCGGCTTGCCCGAAGGGATGAAACTGGAGCTGATCGAGCCGCTGCGGGAGCTTTTCAAGGACGAAGTGCGGCTGGTTGGTAGAGAACTCGGCCTTCCCGAGAGGATCATCATGCGGCACCCTTTTCCGGGTCCGGGCCTGGCGATCAGGATCATCGGGGAGCTGACCCCGGCAAACCTGGCGATCCTGCGCGAGGCGGACGCCCTTATCCAGGAGGAAATCGAGGCCTCCGGCTGGTACGAACATGTCTGGCAGTCCTTCGCCGTGCTCCTTCCGATCAGGTCGGTCGGGGTCATGGGCGATGAGCGCACCTATGAGCAGGTGGTCGCCCTTCGGGCGGTGGAAAGCGTGGACGCCATGACCGCTGACTGGGCAAGACTTCCTTACGAGGTGCTGGCACGGATTTCAAACCGGATCATAAACGAAGTAAAAGGCGTAAACCGCGTCGTCTACGACATTTCATCAAAGCCGCCAAGTACGATTGAATGGGAATAGCATGTGTACACCGAAACCCACCGCTTCTACCGCTATCAACATAAGGCCCCAAAAGGCTGGGAAAGCTTCCGGGTAAAGTACCGGGAGACCGATCTCTGGATACGGGCGAGGCTAAACCTCGAACGGGAAGCGATGCAGGCAGTTCTGAGCTGTCGTCTTCAACTGGAGCAGTATATCGCCTCCCATGGAGACTTCCTGCGGTCCCTTGCGCCTCTCCCCGACGATCCTCTCGCGCCTCCCCTCGTCAACCGGATGCTCAAGGCGGCGATTACCGCCTGGGTCGGGCCGATGGCGAGCGTTGCCGGCGCTATTGCCCAGGCGGTCGGGGTCTCCCTTGAACCGTTTTCCGATTCGGTAATAGTTGAAAACGGAGGAGACTGCTACCTTCAGTTGCAGCAGGAAACCACCGTAGGAATTTTCGCCGGACCCGATTCGCCCTTCACGGGTAAAATAGCCATTAAACTCGGCCCCGAGCGCTTCCCTGTCGGAATTTGCACTTCATCGGGAACGGTCGGCCACTCTTTGAGCTTTGGCAAAGCGGATGCGGTAACGATCGTTTCTCATGACGCCGCCTTGGCGGACGCGGCTGCGACCCGGCTTGGCAGCATGGTGAAAACTCCTGCCGATATTGACAAAGCCCTGGAGCTTGCGCCCCGAATTCCATCGATTCAAGCGGTCTTGATCCTGATTAAGGACAAAATGGGGATCTGGGGGAACGTGGAAGTAGTCCCGATCTAGTAATACTAGGTTACGTATTTAAGATGTATCAAATAGTGCTGGGAACTGCGTGCAACACCAGGG